>NZ_JAFZKX010000008.1 GCF_017551775.1 Fibrobacter sp.
AGTTCAAGGCGAACAGGTGAAGCTTTTCGGTAAAGTGGTCGAACACGATGTAGATGTGACCTACCAGGAATTCGGCCTCGGGAATGTTGAGCTCATCTACCTGCGGGGCGAGGCGGATAGTATCGCAGCGGGCACAGAATTCATAGCCCAGGTAGCCCACGCCCGAAGAGGGAATCGGAATCTGGTTGGGCGGCACCGTGTTTTCGGCGGAAATCAGCGTGAGGGCGTCGAGAATGTCGCCTTCGCCTTCCTTGAGGAACACGCTTTCCTTGCCGTCGATGACGATGCTAACGTCTTTCTCGTTCTGGCGCAGACGGAATCCTTCGTCCACCATCAAGGTAGAGTAGCGGCTGCGGCCATGGGCGAAGCTTGCCGATTCGAAGATTGCCTTCGCGCCGAGCTTCTTGCCGAGCGAAAACGGGGTGTAACGTTCACCCGGGAGTGCCACGTAAATGCTATCGGTACGCGGCTCGTAGCTCTGGGTTTCGGTGATGTGTCTGGTCTTGTTACTCATTTTTATCCTCTTGTTTAAAACTCTTTTGCGTTTAGGTTCCGCAAAGGCTTTTTGGTCCCGGAGGATTTTCGTGAGTTAAAGAAGAAAGGCCTCCGTGAGTCCGGAAGCCTTTGCTTTAAAATCTTGGGTGATTCGCTACAAATACCGGGCTCTATGTCAGAGTCCGCGCCACCAACGACGGTTGAAGATTGTACTTGTTGCGTTAACCATGCCCAAAAATTATCAATTTCGGGTTTCTCTGGCAAGGGATTCGTCCCAAAAAAAGTGCTTTTTTTGAAAAAGGCGTTTTTTACACGAAAAACGACACCTTTTTACAGGTGTCGCTTGGATGATCTCAATCAAGGAAGGTGTATAAAGTCCTTAATTTGTATGTTAAAAAATAAATAAGAAACCTTCCTGTGGCTGTTACATAATTCTGTTTTTTTTGGTACACATGGGTGGGCGCGGAAGTCGCTTTGTAAAATCCGCATCTTTAAAGGGTTGTCGCCCGCTGCGAAAAAATTGCCGATTTTAACCTAAAAATAGCCTTTTTGAGGAACAGCGAAGTGTAAAAAATTGTTTTGTAATAAAATTGTAAGCATTTTGCTCTATTCATAGGCCTGCATAAAAAAAGCATATAATTCTATAATTAGGCGACTTTTGAGGTTATATGAAATTAAGCAAGTACCCCAGTGCTATTCCATTCCTTATTTTTGCCTTCTGCAGCATTTTTGTCCAGATGGGACTTTTCGTCCACTTCCAGCGTTGGCTCTCCTTCTCGTTCGAAGGTTCGGCCTTCTGGTGGCGCAGCATGCTGCTCCAGGTCGCCATCTTCTCGCCTGCCATTTTCATGATGCCTGCGGCGAGCTACTTTGCGGGGCGCTTCCACAAGGGCCGCGTGATGGCATGGTCGTCGGTGGGAATGCTTGCTGCCGTTATCGCAATTGTCGTTTGTTATGTGGCGGGTGCCGAATGGGTTGCATACGGCTTGCTGGGACTCTATGGTGTTTTCCTCGCCATTCTCACTCCGGCCAAGCTCGGTATAATGAAGGAGATGGTCGAGCCCGAAGACCTGGTCAAGATTAACGCGTGGTACATGGCGCTTTGCGTTCTCGGTACTGCCGGTGCGGCATTCTTTGCGATGGGGCTTTCGGGTAGGCCCGATTCTCCGGTGAGCATCGATCTTACGCTCTGGATTTACCTCGGGCTTAGCGTGCTTTCGACTCTTGCCGCGTTCTTCATCCGGGTCGGCGCCACGCATGATACCCTGAAGATGCGTTCTTCCAGGCGCAACTTCGCCGCCACGTGGAGGCACCCGATTGTCCGTCTCGCCATTCTCGGGCTTTCGGCAATTTGGGGCGTTACGCAGATTTTCCTTATCCTTATCCAGAACATGGCGGACATGCTCAACACGGCCGTCATTCCGATTTCGATGTTCATCGTCACGGTGGGCTATATCGTGGGCGCTCTGTCCGCAAGCTGGGCCTCCAAGGGCTTTGTCGAAACCGGGTTCATCCCGTTCTCGGCGGCGGCTTCCGCCATCACGATGTTCGCGCTCCCGTTCGTGCACAACGACTGGCTGCAGGCGGTGCTCTACGGCATCATCGGTTTCTGCGCCGGTTCTTCGTTCGTCATTTTGCGTACGGTTATCCAGAACTTCACGCGCCCCGATACCGCGGGCCGCATCCATGCGGTGGCGAACACCATCCAGATGGCGTTCCTCGTGCTCATCATGGGCGGGCAGACCTTGCTGCTCATCTTTACGCCGGTGACGCTCGATTACTGCTTCATGATTCTCGCGGTGATCCTTGCGCTCAGCTTCATCACGAACCTGAGGCACACCCCGATGCCGCTCCTGCGCGCCGCGCTTCGTTTTGCGTTCGCTTTCGTTTTCCGCTACCGCGTGAAGGTCGTGGGCGTGCAGAACATTCCCGAGACGGGCCCGGTTCTTTTGGTGGGTCCGCATTTCAGCTTTATTGACTGGGCCGTGCTCCAGATGTCGTCGCCCAGGCCGCTCCGCATTGCGAGTAACAGGAACACTTTTGCGGACTGGTACCAGCGCTGGTTCTCGCACGGAAAGTTCTTCATCAACATCAATCGCCGCGACCCGGCTCCTGCCATGCAGCGCATTCACGATGCACTCCTGAGGGGCGAGGCCGTAGTCATCTTCCCCGAAGGCGAAGTTTCCAAGAAGGCGTTCATCTCGGCTTTCTCGCTCGACTATTCGAAGGCGATTGAAGGCACGAACGCTCCGATAGTCCCGTTCTACATCCAGGGCCTGTGGGGCAGCCGTTACAGCCAGGCTTCCGAGTGCGTGAACCGCCCGCAGGTCTTCAACCGCGTCATCAGCGTGGGTTACGGGAAAATGCTCCCGGTCGGTACGTCCGAAGAAGTCATCAACAAGGAACTGCATTTCTTGGGCGCGGACATCTGGAATGTCGCGATGGATCAGTCCCAATCGACAATCCCGCTCTGGTTCAAGGCGATGCGCAAGCGCCGCTTCCGCCCGATACTTATCGATCCCGCGGGTAACCACGTGAACGGTTACGGCATGATTCGCCTCTGCCATTATTTCGGGTGCATTATCAGGTCGGTGACCAGGGGTGAGAAGCACGTCGGGTTCATGCTGCCCACGAGCAGGGATGCCGCGCTCGGAATCATCTCGATTCTCGGGACGGGCAAGACGAGCGTGAACCTCAATTATTCCGCTCCCGTCGATACGATTCTCGGGTGCCTCGAGAAGGCGGACGTTGGCGCGGTCGTGACCACGCACGCCTTCTACGACAAGCTCTGCGGCAGGAACGCCGCCTTCGGGCAGATTGCCGAAAAGTACCGGATGATTTACCTCGACGAAGAGGAAGCGAAGATTTCTTCGGTGAGCAAGTTCCTTTCGACCGCGATAATCATGGCATGCCCCGGAGCCCTCTTGCGCAGGCTCTGGTTCTCCGCGGCGAAACTTAGCGACGATGCCGTCATCCTTTTCAGTTCGGGTTCCGAAGGTACGCCCAAGGGTGTCGAACTCACGCACAAGAACATCATCTCGAATGCGCAACAGGGTGACTATGTCATAAAGCTCTGCCGTACGGACGTGATGACGGCGCTGCTCCCGCTGTTCCATTCCTTCGGGTTTACGCTTACCTTCATCTTGCCGCTTTTGGACGGCGTGCCGATGGTGCTCTGCCCCGACCCGACCGATATCAAGACGCTTGCGCGCGTGTGCGCCCAGTACAAGACGACCATCATGATGGGTACTCCCACGTTCCTGCGCGCCATCGCCATCAACCGCTGGGTCCACCCGATGTGTCTCGATTCGCTGCGTTACATTATCGCGGGCGCCGAAAAGCTCCGTCCCGAAATGCGCGAGGCGTTCAAGCTCAAGTTCGGCAAGGACATCTACGAAGGGTACGGCTGTACGGAACTTACCCCGCTCGCCTCCATCAATGCCCCCAACGTGTTGCTCGACGACTTCCTCACCATGGAAAAGTGCAGCGATCCTTCGAGTATCGGCCTGCCTCCTCCCGGCACTATGGCCGCCATTATCGATCCCGAAACGAACGAATTCCTGCCGCAAGGTGCCGAAGGCATGCTTGTCGTGACTGGTCCGCAGGTGATGAAGGGCTACCTGAAGGACAAGGAAAAGACGGTCAATGTCATC
>NZ_JAFZKX010000009.1 GCF_017551775.1 Fibrobacter sp.
AGCTTTTGGACAAGAAGACTCGTTACCTCGTGAACCCGACCGGCAAGTTCGTTGTCGGCGGCCCGCACGGCGACTGCGGCCTCACCGGCCGTAAGATCATCGTCGACACCTACGGCGGCATGGGCCGTCACGGTGGTGGCGCATTCAGCGGCAAGGACCCCTCCAAGGTGGACCGCAGTGCAGCTTACGCCGCCCGCTACGTGGCCAAGAATATCGTGGCTGCCGGACTCGCCTACCGTTGCGAAGTCCAGCTCGCCTACGCCATCGGCTACTCCAAGCCCGTGTCCGTGCTCGTGAATACTTTCAATACCGGCAAGATCGACGACCGCAAGATCGAAGAAATCGTCGCGAAGACCTTCGACCTCTCCCCGGCCGGCATCGAGAAGATGCTCGACCTTCGTAAGCCGGGCTACGTGGCAACCGCCGCCCTCGGCCACTTCGGCCGCACCGGCGCCCGCTTCACGTGGGAAAAGACCGACAAGGCCGAAGCGTTGAAGAAAGCCGCCAAGGTTTAATCAGTCACAATCAATTTACGAGAAGCGCCCGGCATTTGCCGGGCGTGACTTTTTTTCGTGATGGCGGACTTTAGTCCGTCTTTTTTGGCTACAGGCCTTCTTTCATCGTGAAGAGCGTCGTTATCTCGAGAGAATCCTCGACGCCGTATATATCGGAATAATGCGCCATCCAGGTGATGGTCGTATCGCGTTCGAGCGGCTCGTCCAGAAACGCATAAAGGACGAAGTCCCGATTCCTTTGTTTCAGCGGGTATTTCGTGACGTACGTTTGATAACAGGAAGAAAACGAAATCGGCTCCATCTCAAAAGACATTAAACCCGTAGCAGAATCTACAACGGTGCTGAATCCCGATGTGTAGGCCCCGATCCCATCCGGCAACTCATAAACATCGTCAAAGGTGTACGGGGTACTATATTCTACATGTCCATAATATCTCGTTCCGTCGTCGTATAGCGTGTCCAAGTCTATCACCAGCGTATCGAATTCCGCCCGCAGTTCATCGACATCCAGTTTCGGAGTCTCGATGTAGGGCGGGATATAGTCTATCAGGCGCTTCTTCGTGTAATTGATATAGGTCGTATCCAGGCGAACTTCGGTCCAGTGATAGTGATGAATAAAATGCTGTTCACCATCTTCCGATTCCACGACCTCTGTTTCTACTTCGCCAAGAGGTTCCTGCCCGGAATATGAATACATGACGCGGCAAGTCTGAACGACCCATGTCCAAACGCATTTAAAGTCGTCGTCACCGATTTCGCATTCCATCTCGTCTTTCGGGGCCGTTACCGTATCGAGATCCTTGCGGCCCTTGCCCGAGTAGTAGATAAAACTATACGCTTCCTTGTCCACGTAGGTCGTGTCGCAGACGGCATTTTCGGGACAAGGTTCCACGGCGGGGCCAGTACTAGAGTTTTCATCGCCGCAGGCCAAAAAGACAACAGCAATTAGAGGAAAAAAGGTCAGCCAAACAAGACGTTTCAACATACGGGTCCCAATTTAGAAAAGACCCGCATTTCACGGGCCCTTCCGTTTTTTTGCATCAGGTTTATTTCACCGCGATAAAGAATTTCTTGCTGATACCCGGCGCGGAGGCCTGCACCAGGTAAATCCCGGCACGGAGTCCCCTGGAAAGTTCGCGCGTGTTGCGGAGCGTCGCCTGGGGAACATTCCGTAACTTGTGAACGAGTTTGCCGTTCACGCCGTAAATGCTCACGCTGAACACGGTCTGCGGAAGCGCAACTCCAGAAAGCGTCGGGATCGAGTACGGCTTCGTTGTATCGGCTTCCGTCGAGTCATGCTTCGGCTTGTCGCTCGCGGTCGAATCGCTCTTTGTCGAATCCGCGACGGAAGAATCCTTTTTCGAGGTGTCCGGCGCGGCATCGAGCGCCTTCACGAGCGAGACACCGAACTGGTCGATGTTCGGACCGTCCTTGCCATCGAGCGTCGCAAACTTGACCGTATTCTCGCCGGCGGCCAAATTCAGATTCACCGAGACTGTCTCCCAAGTAGTCCATCCGACAGTAGCCTCAAAGGCTTGCTCCTCGCGGGATTCCCCGACGCCAATGGTGAGGGAGCGCGATTCTCCCGAGCCGTTCGAGAAATCGATATCAAACTTGTAGAGACCTGCCGCATCCACCTTCACGGGAATCGTAAAATCGCCGCCCTTGTCGAAATTCACGTAGCCTTCGCCGTTGAAGCCGATATTGCTGCTTTCAATGACTCCCCCGTTGATAGTTCCCTTCTCGGCCTGGTAGGCCTTTTCGGCCTTCTTCTCTACACTGCTGGAGCTCACCGGAATCGCTGAAGAACTGGATACGGGCGGCATCGCATCGCAGGCGGTGGGGCTTTCGAGATTGGCACCGGCACCGGCCTTCACGGCGGCTTCCACCTCGCTCGCCTGGAGCATGAAGCCCGTGTAATCGTAAGGCGGCGTGAACGAAGATCCCGTCCCCTTCGTATTTCCCGTGCAATTCGTAAAGATGTTATCGATGACCTCGTTTACGCCAGTGCCGTTCGCGTTCCCGGTGTAGATGGGGTTGTTCTCGTTGATGAACACGTTCCTTTCCGTGCGGACCGTGCACATATGGCCCGCCGAGATTCCGAGCACATCCGTCCCGTTCGTGATACTCGCGTCTCCCGTCAAAAGGTTGTTCACCACATGCACGTTCCCGTAGCGGCAACGAGGCTTGCGCTGGTTCGCCGCCTTCCACCAGTTGAACATGTAGGTCACGTTCAGCTTGCCCTCGCTCACGGGCTCGTTGTCGGAACTGCCAATGAGGTTCGAGAGATTATGCGTACTCTTTTTCTTGTAACCGAAGATGCACCAGGTGAACGTCACGTTGTCGGCGCCCTTTACCACGTCGGCGTTGCCGTCCTGGCCATCCCAGAATTCGCAGTGGTCGATCCAGATGTTCTTCGCCTCACCCTCGATGGTGAGGTTATCCCACGCCTGGTCGGCATTGCTGCCCGGCCCCTGAATGACGATGTTACGGACAATAATGTTCGACGCCTTGTTCGTGATGTGGATGGGCGCCTTCAGGAGCGTCCCCGGTTTGAGACCGATTATCGTCTTGTTCGAGGCCGTGATGTTCAGGCGGCTGCCGGAGGTTCCGCTCCAGCCGTTTCCGAGAGTCCCGTCGATGTAGATGACCCGCGGAGAAGAATCCTTGGCATACTTTTGCAGGTCGTCAAAAGTCTTTACGGTAATGGGGGCAGCATTCCCGCCGCCGGTCACCTCGAAAGCGGTGGACGAACGGCCCGAACGGGTCGCCCAGCCGATAGGCTTGCACTGGTCAACAGCCGCAGACGCACAAACCGCAAGCGCGCACAGCACAGGCAAAAATCTGGAAGAAAAATCGAACATTCCGCATACTCCTGGCGCCACCAAGCGCCTTACCCTAAAACTACCCTTTTTCAGCCCCGATAAACACGAACGGCTCAAAAAAACATTTACATGTTGTCCATGAGTAACGCAGGAACGCCTTTTTAGGCTTTAATCGTCAGTATTGTTCTACGGTCAAACCCTTATCGCGCAGCAACTTGAGGACGTTATCGCCCCTGCCCGTCATGTGCGCAGCCCCCACGACAATAAACACCTTGCGGTCTGACGAAAGGAAACTGGTAATGGATTCCGCCATTTTCCGGTTGCGAGATATATAGACACGCTCGTCGATTACCGCCTGAAGCAAGGAATCTTCGGCGCATCCATCTTCTTCGCCCAAGTACATGGCGGTTCGGAACAGCGAATCATCCCCCCTTTTCCAGGATTCCATCATCAGCGTAATCGACGAATCCATCAGTCGCAAATCCCTTATCGTCGATTTCAGGTAATATATTCCGATAGAATCCGGAACGCCTTCACCCGCAAGGGCGTTCACCTGTTCTTCGACAGTTTCAAGCGCAAGAATCTTTTTCTGCGTTTCATGAGCGCGATGCAGGAAGAAAAAGTCTATTCCAAACCTGGGATCAAAACCGCGTCTCATGACAGCGATGGAACCAATCGTCATCGCCGCAGCCCACGGCTTATAGCCGTATAACGCTTCCGACGGGATGTACCAAGAAAGGCAGAGGCTGTCAAACGAGCTCAGCAAACCTTCGGGCAAAATCTGGGCAAGCGTTTTGCCTTCTTCCAGTTTGCCCAGCAATTCCGTTTGCACTGCAATATCCTTCACCACCGCAGTGTCGGACATATCAAGTTCTACCGCGAGTTCATCGGAGGCATCGAACGCGTTCGTTATTACCGTATCCAGCGGATAGAACGAGCGATCCGCAAAATGGACACTCCCCATAAGGTACACGCTGGAATTCGAGTCCGAAATCTTCCAGAGCATATGCTTTTTGGGAGAATTCTTGTCGGTTGTGGTGCACCCCAGAAGGAACAGCACCGAGAAAAGACCGAGTAACGTTTTTCTCAACAACATATCGCGATTCTCTTTATTACAGCACATAAAGAGCCAGGACAATCGTAAGCGCGGCAAATAAAATTACAACCGGCACCAGGAACCAGAAGCAAAGGAACCCGACTTTCAGGTCGTAAAACCACATTTTCCAGCGACCCTTCCTCGTTTTGCAAATTTCTTCGCGGCATTCGGGGCAAATGTTGCCAATCCTGTTGCGCACCCGTATTGCGAGATTGCTCTGCAGGGGCGACATTCCGACCTTGTCGTTAAAGGCTCTATTGCATTTGGAACAAGTAGTTTGCATAAGAAAGCGAAGGCACAAAAATGAACTACGTTTTTAACTAGCGGCGCGTAACATGGAACGCCAACTGCACGAAATAGTTCTTATAATATTCACCGCCGTCTATTACAGAAAAGACAGCTCCAGCAAGACCGATACCCAATTTCCACCGTTTGCCTACATCAAATTCCTTTCCTACTTCAATCTGCAAATGCGTATTTATAGATCCAACCCCATCACGATTCCCATAAGAAAGTCCACCCAAGTCTAGACCCAAAAGAACACCAGAATAAAAACCGTTCATGACATGGCTTTCTTCTCGGAACGGATAAATTGTCGCACCCACGCCACCATAAAAGTGCTTGGACGTCGCCTGATTGAAAGTGTGTTTTTGTAGAACTCCCACCGAATCAGAGGATTCAATCTCATAAGTTCCTTCCGATTCAAAAGCTCCGGCTACAGCATACACGGCAACAAGCTGCTTGATGAGCACACCCATTTTAGCTTCTATGCTGGCGCCATAGCCAAAATAAGAACCGTTCGAATAAAATTCTTTACGTTCAAAACCTAAATCATAAGCATCGCCACTCCCCCAATGTTCCTCCCTATCGGGAACAAACGTAATCACACACCCAAGATCAAACGACATGAAGAAACTGCTTCTGTATCCCTGTTGCTTAGGGGCTGGAGTGCTGACGGAAGGAGCTGTCGAACCGTCATCGCTGTTCGGTGAAACAACATAAATAATGTCTGCAAATGCAGAAGCACAGAGCCAGAGGGCCAAAGAAACTATTTTTTTCATGCACATAAAATAGTAAACATTAGAAGAATTGCTTCAATAACATTTCATCAAAAAGAATAGATCTTGGCATACAGGTTGGGCACACCAAGGGACCGTACCATAGCAGATAGCGAAGCAAGCCTGCAGGGGGTAAAATGTCTTTTTTCAAATGAATAAAGCCAAAAACAGCAGTCAAACGTAAACAAATTTTTGTATTATTGGCGCCGCAAAAACGATAAAAGGAGTTATCATTGAATATCAAGCACCTATCTATTGCAGTTTTATGCGCTGCATTTGCCATTAATACAACATCATGCAGTGACGAAAATTCAGCATCCAACGATTTCAGTATCGTCAGTACACTGGATCCGGATGATTGTAACGACAAAAATGACGGGACCCTGAGGTTCGTCAAGCCCGAAGCTACAATGTACGCCTGTTCCGATGGCGAATGGATCGCCATGAACGCCCAGGATGCAATCAAGTACCGTTGCGATTACAACGAATTGAAAGACAAGGCGGGCTATGCAATTCTCTGCGACGGCGATACTATCGGAATTATCAAAAACGGCAAAAATGGCACCAACGTCGATACCGCAGCCATAAACAAGTCGATTAAAGACGCTCTTAGTTCCGCCTCCGCAAAGAACCAGAAAGATATTGAAGAAGCTCTCAAGAACTTGAGCAGCGCCTCGAGCAAACTTGACGAAGAAATCGATAACAAGTTCAGCGACGCTTACAGCAGTTGGAACTCAGAACTTGAAGACAAGTCTTGCGTCATCGCCGACACCATCCGCAACGTAAAAAATTCCGTCATCACCGTGACCATCCGTTGCGGAGAAGCTGAAACCAAGATGGAAATTCCCTTCACCGCAGTAAACGAGAACCTCGCCAAGGTTTACAACAAGTACGTGGTGGTGCGTTTCCCAGTGCAAGCCTCCAAGGAGAAAGCCGATTACATCTACGAAGAAATCTGGAAGAACTTCAAGGGCGGCGACAATGCCGAACTCACCGTAATGGACCTTGACGAAAATCTTGCGTCCAACGGCAAGGTGTTCTTGCAGGATTTATTCGCCTCTGCCAGCACTCCTTTTTTGACGATTGAAGAATCGAACAAAAAAACTGCGGAATACAAGATTGTTCGCCTCGAAGGCAACCTCAGCGTGACGAACCTGAGCACTCCGATTGTCAAGCTCCGCGTAAAGCTAAAAATGACCGACAACACGTTCAGCGCCTTTGGCGGATACGGTTCCAACGCAACGGATGTCATCTACAGCGCTTATGCCGACTTGTCCGAAGAGTCCGATACGGTTGTTGTCGACTTCTTGACCGACTACAAGGCAGCCCGCGTAAAGAACCTCGTTGATGCCGGTTCTGCATTTGCCGCCGCAAGCAAGCAGGCCAACAAGGAACTTGCCGACGCCCTTTACCTGGAACACCAGGGTAGCGAAGAATACCCGTCTTTCGAGCACTTTGTTCCGAATCAGATTGGCTTGGCAGAAAACTTCAACAGCATCGTTTGGGTGATGGCACTCATCAACCAACAGGACAAAACTCCGGGATTCAACCCGGTCTACAACGCATTCCGCAACGTCTTTGCCGAAAAAGGCAATTTCTATACCGCCGTCAATACGACTTATGCGGGCAAGGACCGCAGCATGTACTTTGTGGACTACCTCGCCCTGCTTATGGATGCATACTTCTATAAGAGGAATATGGGTTTAACTGCAGAATCGGATATATGGAATTGTTCGGACGCAATCAATTACACGATTGTGCAGAAAGGCTTTATCGATGTCTACAAGCTTGATGAATCCACGCTTATCGATTTCACGAATGAATATGGTTATAAAGCCAAGGTGTTTAAGTCTGAAGTGCAAAATGGATATTTCCGTTACTTTGAATTCGTAGAAGACAACAAAGTTTGGTATCCTATAGCGCATTGGGCTTCCGCCATTGCAGCGATAGAAAAAGGCGCTTGCAATGCAAAAATTGAAAACACGACCTTCTTCTATAGTTTTGAAGACATCGATGAAAATGTCATTTGCAAGTGCGAAAATGGTAAATGCTACTGGCTTGACACCAACGTATGCCTGGGCCGTAATGGACGCGATGCCGGCTATCGCTATGACCAAGATGACGGCATCGTTCCCTATGTGTGCGAAGAACAAGTTGTTTGTAGTGATTACACAGATACCACCAGTTGCGAAACTAGGCTTACCCCTGTTACTCATACTGAACCTCCGGCATCTTCGAGTTCGTCCAATGAAATAGATCTGGACGAAGCACTCAACGATCAATCATCTATTTTTTACCTCGGTGCATGCAACGAGAATAATATCGGCGACAAGGTTCTCGTTGACGAAAAAAACATTCAACGTTCCACAACGACCGAAAAAGCCTATTGGGCGTGTAACGGACAAAAATGGGGCAGGCTCAGCGATGAGATCGAAGCTGCGCAGGATGAACTTGCACGTTTAAATCAAAAAAATGTATTTCATACTGAACTGTATTTTATTGATGGGACTAGTGATGTTCAGAAACAGGCAAAAAAACTTATCAATATGTTATGCAACCTGAGCGATTACAAACGGGCAGAAGGATTGGCCGATCCTAATGCCTTTGTAGTCGAAGTGTCTCTCTTTGAAGGCGAAGCTCCGAAGACGTTTGTCGCAAGCGAAACGAGAAGAGATTGGCATGAAGTTTCAGTGAACGATACCCTTGGCTATTGCAATGATAGCTTGATGATAAACCAAACCGAGCTCAAGACACTCGGCGAGAAGAATTACAAGTGTAACTACATTACCGGCGGCAGCGAGTACTACGCTTGGATTTTAGCGGGCAGCCGTGATGAAAACAAGGAACTTGGAATCTGCACGACAAATCGCCTTGGCGAAGTTGTTATAGTCGATGAAACATTCTATAAATGTGACGGAAATATAATGGATGAAGCTTGCCGTGACAACCCGAATGCAGATGGATGTAATGAGGGGCACTTCCTGGAATTCCTTAACCACGAACCGACTAGTTCTACATCCACGGACTGGATAATGGTCGATAAGAGTCAATACGTGAACGAAAACGCAGAAAAGATGTTTGGTAGCTGCGCGAAGGGCAATGAAGAGTATCCCGGCAACGAAACTACAGATTTCGATGACCTCAAGGATTTTGAAGGAATGAAACTCAAGTGCGCTGTACCACTAGAAGGTCTTGCATGGGATGGCGCGTGGGTTGATGCCTCCATAGATTTTATGCTCGGCGAGGTTTGCAATACAAAAATATTGGATAAAGAAATTAAAGATGAACAGGGCAAAAAATACCTTTGCATGCAGAACGAGAGCTCCAAATTGCCAGAATGGGTTGAAGTGACGGAGTAATATCACTTATACTAGAATATGAAAAATCCCCGCGATTGCGGGGATTTTTTTAATGGTCTTATAAAAGAAGATGCCCAGCCGAACCGCTCAACATCAACTTTAAATCGCAAATTTTGTTGCGTCGGCGAGCTGAACGCTAGCGATGCGGGAAATACCCTTGATTTCCTGGGTCACACCGTAGAGCATGTCTGCTTCGGCCATGGTACGCTTGTTATGGGTCACCACGATGAACAAGGTCTGCTTGCTGAATTCACGGAGAAGCGCCATAAAGCGGCCCACGTTCGCATCGTCCAGCGGGCCGTCAACTTCGTCCAGCACACAGTACGGCGAAGGCTTTTCCATGTAGATGGCGAACAGCAGTGCCGTCGCAGTCAAAGCGTGTTCACCACCGGAAAGCGCCTTGATACCGCGCATCTTCTTTCCGGTCGGACGCACGTTAATTTCGATATCCGCATCGAGGATATCCATCGGCTTGCCGTTCTCGTCAAGCTTTTCCACGAGGCTCATCTTGGTTTCGCCATTCAGGAACAGCTTGCTGAACACGAACTGGAAGTTCTTCTGGATGCGTTCAAACGTTTCAAGGTAGCGCGTACGAGCGATATCGTCGAGTTTCGTAATCGTGCGGTCGAGCGAGGCGCGTGCACGGTCCAAATCGTCGAACTGCTTTTCGACTTCTTCCAGGCGCTTCTTCTCGTCTTCGTAATCTTCCATCACGTTCACGTTGATGGGCCCGAGTTCCTTCACCTTCGCGCGGATTTCACGAATTTCGCGGTCAGCTTCGGGCTGCGTGTATTCCACGCGTTCAATTTCGCCAGGTTCCTCGAGATTCACGTCCCAATCGGCAAGCATGCGTTCCTTGAGGCGGTCCACATTCGCCTGCAAAGCTTCGCGACGGCGGACAATCTCGTTCAGGTCCTTCATCTTGTCAATCATGTCGTCGCGGAGGCGGTTCACCTCGCTGCGCCATTCTTCAAGGTCACCCGCTACGAGTTCATACTTCTCGCGGGCCAAATCACGCCTATTTTCCAGTTCGCGGAGGGCGGAATCCTTTTCCTGCACCTGGCCGGCAATGGCATCGGCATCGACACGGAGTTTCTCGATGTTTTCGTTGTTCTTCTCGATTCCATCGCGGTACGACCTGATCGTATTCCCGAGGAATTCCATCTGGTCGGCAATGTTTTTCAGGCGGTTCGTGTTCTGCGTGAGTTTCGCGCTCTTGTCGAGAGCGCTGCGTTCCAGCTCACGGACATCCTCGTCCTTCTCGCGGAACATCGTCTCCTGTTCCTGGAGTTCGTCGTTCACGCGACTGTATTCGTCTTCGGCGCGGCTCGCGTTCACCTCGGCTTCGGCAAGTTCCGCATCGGCGTTCTTGGTGCTTTCGGCTTCTTCGATTCGCGTGCGGGCGCGGTTGCATTGCTCTTCGAGCTGCGCTATGCGGTTCCCACAGGAGGCGACAGTATTCTTCTGGATGGTGATTGCCGCATCCCCGCCATGCAGCGAGTTTTCCTTTTCGCGAATATCGTCCACCAGAGATTCGAGCATCTGGTTTTCTTCGGCCACGTTGTCCTGAATTCTCGCGATATCGGATTCCGCCTGAGCAATTTTGGCCTGCACATCAGCAAGCGAAGCTTCGGCCTCGGCAATCTCGTTCTTGCGGCTGAGCGTTCCGGAAGTCGGGCTGCCCGTAGATACGAGGCCCGCGGTACGTACCGTCGCTTCGGGAGCGACAAAGCACAGGTCCTCATTGCCATAGCGGGCAGAAAGTTCCAGCGCCGCGTCGAGGGATTCAACCAGGATATAGCGGGAAAGGAGCCCGCCGAGCCAAGCCTTCGTCACATCGTCCGCCTGCACAAAATTGAGCATGGGGCCGACAACGCCAGCACCCTCTATGGCTCCCGTAAATGCAGGGCGCGGTTTGGACGTGAGCGCCATCAGCGCCTGGCCCACATTTTCGGACTTGAGGGCAGAAACGATTTCTGCAAGGTTATCCGCATTATCGACCACGGTCGCCTCGAGCACGTCGCCCAGGGCATTTTCCACAAGGCCCGCATATTCGGGAGTCGCGGTAATGCGTTCAGAAAGAAGTCCCTGCGTCAGGTGCGCCTTGTTCTCGGCAAGCCAGTGGCTCGCGTCAGAACCTTCGTTCGCGACACTCTGCAAGACGTCGATACGCGCCTGGAGCCCGGCCTCCTCGCTTTTCAAGGAGGCGGCCTTCCCCTGCAATTCGCGCAGTTCCGCACCGAGGGATTCTACACGTTCCTCGCGTACGGACTTCTGTTCTTCCAAATTCGTAATTTCGTTGCGGGCATCTTCCATGCCCTGTTCAATATCCGCAGCAGCACGCTCAGCATTTTCCTTCTGCGTGCGGAGGGTCCCGAGTTCGGTCTCCCAGCCTTCGAGATTCGTCTGCAGCATGGAGACTTCCGCATCCATGCGTTCAAAGCGGCCCTTGAGCGAATTGAGCTTGTTGATGGCCGTAACACGTTCGTTGGAAAGTTCCCTAGACCTCTGGCGCAAGTCGTCGAGCTTGTCGCGCATAACCTGCAGGGTTTCGCGTTCACGCTCCAGGAGGGCGTTCATCTCGTCGACTTCGCTGTCGTTCCCGAGAACCGCATTTTCCTCTTCGAGGCGGCCCTGCTCCTGCGTAAGCTCGCCCACCTTCTGCTCGCTGCGGGTAATTTCCTCCTCAGCCTTCGCATTGGAAGATTCCATCGAGGAAATCGAATCGCGCAAGCGCACGATATCGTTGTTCAGGTTGTTGAGTTCGATGGTCGCCGCCTGCACCTCGCGTTCCAAATCGCGGTAGGCGTTCTCGTCTTCGCTGATATCGAGCTTTTTCTCTTCAATCTTGGTCTGGAGTTCCGTCGCCTTCGTCTTCGCGGATTCGACCTCATGCTCCATGCGGCGCGAGGAGGTATCGAGCGTATTCAGGCCCTCGATGAAATCCTCGAACTTGTCCAAGCTGACCGAAAGGTCCAGTTCGCGCAGGCGCTTGGTCAGCCTCTTGTATTCCTCAACCTTTTCGGCCTGAGTCTCGTACTGACGCACCGAGCGGCGCGTAGCCCTCAAATTGTCTTCCACGCGTTCCATATCCGTCTGGACGCGTTCCAACTGGCGCACGGCCTCCTTCCTCTGCTGGCGGTACTTGCTCACGCCGGCGGCCTCTTCAAATAGCACGCGGCGGTCGTCCGCCTTATCGCTCAGAACCGCCTTGATCATGTCGGCGTTCATCTGCGAATACGTACTGGAACCGAGACCCGAGTCGAACAGGAGCGCATGCACGTCGCGCAGGCGGCATTCCTGATTGTTGATGAGGTATTCACCCGAACCGTCGCGGTGTACGCGGCGGGTTACGATGACTTCGGAATATTCGGAAGAAAGCGTGCCATCGCTGTTGTCGATGACAATGGAAACTTCGGCAAGGCTCATGGCGGCACGTTCTTCAGTACCGCTGAAAATCACGTCCTGCATCTTGCTCATACGCAGGAGCGCAGCCTTCTGTTCACCCAAGACCCAACGGATGGCGTCGGTAATATTCGACTTGCCGCACCCGTTCGGGCCCACGACGGCGGTTAAGCCCTTCGTAGGGAAGTTGATTTCCGTCCTCTGGGCGAAGGATTTGAATCCAAAAATCTTTAACTTAGTAATCTGCACTAGAGTACAATGTAGTAAAAATATATGTAACAGGAGGTAGGCTCGGCATGGTATGAGTCAAGCCTAAATCAACGGAAGTCAAACTGGGCTTTTCCGTCTTCATCCTTCGAAACAACCAGATACTGGCTTCCACCTTCAAATTTCATTTCGACGTCGGCATATACCTGCTCTCTAACACCATCCTGAGAACAGTTAGCATCGGTTTCTTCCACAACATCGACGCCGTCCTTCTTCGCCAGGTAAACAGGCGTCTGTACAGTTTCACACAGGGCGCCCTTATACAAAGATTGACCATTCCACTTTTCAAACCGAACTCTCATGTGGAATGTTCCGACCCAGTCCTGCTCATAGACGCGGCTCCTTTCGCCAGGCTGAATCGTTTCGTCAATCCATGTCGAAACAGTTTTTCCATCCTCGGAAACGATACCGACCTCCAAAATAGCCACATCTGTCCTGTTCTCTATCTGGAGCCTGGTCGAAGAATCAACAAACCAATGGCTGAGGCATCCCGAAAGAACGGAGCAGCACACGAGCACAGCGGCAAGGACAAGGAAACTTCTAAGCGCCTTTTTCATTACTTGCCTCCCTGCGTGCTTTGACCGGACTTCTCATAACGGATGCCCTTCGCGGTAATCGTCTTCGAAGAACTTCCAGACGCATCGGACGCAGCCCCCGTAAGCGGGATCGTTTCCGCAGGCTTCTCCGGCGTATTCTTCCTCTTGACTTGCTTTGTTACAAGGTCGACCGGCTGGCGGCCATTCTTTGCAAACAGCATGTCATTCAAGCTTTCGAGATTGAAATGGAACTCGACAATCCACGTTCCCTTCGCATGGAAGAGGTGGTCGTATTCACTGGCCGCATTGTAGCCTATGCGCAAGATGGGCAGTTCAATCGCCCAGCCGAGCATCAGGTCGTCCCAGTTATCTTCCAGGACACGGCGACGAAGGCAGGTCAGTTCAAGAGCAACGAATCGCGAGGGATCGGGATAGTACTTGAGAGCCGCCGAATGGAACCCGTCATCAGGGAAGTCATACGACACTTCGGCATAGAGCCTCTGCCCATACAGGTTCTGTTCCCAGTTCACGCGGATAAAGTCATCATCAGCCCCGTCAATTCTTCGTTTATACATGGTCGCATCGATATTGGGCAGATACGTCCAGATACCCGAAGAAGCACCGCCGAATACGGCGCGGTCTTCCAAATCAAAGGAGAAGCGCAGAAGGCGCAAGTCCGCGCGGTGGAACTGGACCTGTGCGCTGATACGGCCATAACGCAGGTTCGCCCAGCTATAGAGCAACGAGTCATTTTCGGCCGGGAACACCTTTCCCACGTATTCCACGTTCTGGTGCTGCATACCGGCAGCAACCGAGTAACCCAGCTTCGCATTCGTATAGCCGACGCCCCAAGTAGTCACCGAGCGCACCAGACCGAAATCGCTATACCGCGGGAAGAAGAAATAATCCTCGGTATCCCAGCCGGAGCGTTCGAACCACAAAAGCAGATTCAGGTACTGATTTTCCTTGAACGGATGAGACGCCAGAAACGCTATATGGTGACGGCTCGCATAGCCTTCGTGTTCGCCGAAAGCGCTCCGGAGCGGAATCTGCGTCGAAAGCGGCGTGTAGTTGAATCCGATATCAAAGTACGACCCCTTTCCGAGCAAGAGCAAGTCGCCAATGTCGTGCAACTGGTTGTCGCGCATCCAGAAGCCGCCACTCGCAACCGTTTCCACATCGACAGCATCGGCTACGGCAGACGCAACCGCAAGGGGGATCGAAAGGAGGGCTATCTTTAAAGAACGGGAAAGACTCATGGCATTAAATATATAAAAGGCTAACTAGAAAACAACCAGGTCGTTCTTGTGGATGAGTTCGTCCGGGACGTCCTTGCCCAAAATTTCGTGCACCTGTGCCGTCTTCTTGTGCAGCACGAGCTTGAGCGTCTCGCTGTCAAAACCGGCGACACCGCGCGCGACCGCATCGCCAGAAGGGCTCAGGACCTCGATAAGGTCGCCCTTGTCGAAATGCTTCTTCACGGCGCACACGCCTACGGGCAACAAGCTAGAATGCTTTTCGCGGAGCGCCTTCACGCCGCCCTCGTCCACCACCACGGCCCCGCGCGGAGTCGTGACGAAACTGAGCCAGCGCTGGCGGCTGTTGAGCTTTTTCTTGGAGCCCACAAAAAGCGTACCCTCGGCATTCTCGAAAATCACCTGGTGCGGCAGCACCTTCATGCCGCTCGCAAGGAAGGCGTTGCAGCCGCTCTTCGTCACGTTGCGGATGGCTTCGAGCTTGCTGCGCATGCCGCCGGTACTCACCGCGGAACCCGTCTCGCCGGGCTTGCCGGCAAGGGCGAGCACTGCAGGCGTAATCTCGGGCACAAAGCGCAACAGGCGGGCGTTGGGGTTCTTCTTCGGGTTGTCGTCGAAGAGGCCGTCTTCGTCGGTGAAAATCAACAGCAGGTCCGCATCGAGGAACAGCGCCACGTCGCTCGAAAGCTTGTCGTTGTCGCCCACCTTGATTTCGGCGACCGCGAGGGAATCGTTCTCGTTGATGATGGGCACAATCTTGCGCGCCAGCATCGCCTTGATGGTGTTCTGCAAGTTCTTGTAGCGGGTGCGGTCGCGGAAGTCGTCGGCAGACAAAAGTATCTGGCCCACCGAGAGCTGCATCCAGCGGAACATTTCGCGGTAAGCGTACATGAGGTCGATCTGGCCCACGGCAGCACAGGCCTGCTTTTCGGCAAGCACCGTCGGCTTTTCCTTGTAGCCCAGCTGGCTCATGCCGGTACCTACGGCACCGCTCGTCACCACGACCACTTCCTTGCCCGCTTCCATGAGGCGGGCGACGGAATCTGCAAGTTTCTGGATATAACGGGTACGGACACCGCCCTTTTCGGAATCCACCAAGATACGCGAACCGATCTTGATTACGATGCGGCGGGATTCGTCCAAAATATTCTTTCGTAATTCACTCATACAGCTAAAAAATAGAATGTATCAGCGCAACGAAAAAAGTCACCGGGAAAAAACTAGCGGAAAATCGCCGTCTTGCCGTTTTCGAACCGGACGACACGTGTCGAACCAGTCGCCTTCAGCGACCCCTGCCAGATGCCGCTGCGGATAAAGACTCCGTTCACGTCGAACTCGCTGTAGCGCAGGCCCAGCAAGGAACCGCCCACCGGAGCCCCGCGCAAAACGAAGAGCGGTTTTTCGGTCGAGTCAGGAGTTGTCACATTCGCAGAATCACCCTGCTGGACGCCAGCGGAATCCGTCGGTTGCTCACCTACCGGAGTTTTTGCCGACGTGTCAGCCTGGGCGGGTTCCGACGATTCTGCAAGAACCTTTTTTTGAGGGAGACGGGCAGCGTCCTCATCGGAAAGTCCGCTACTCAAACCGCCTCCATACGGTCCCCAATTTGGACACTGCGAAGGATCTGTATCACATACTTTTTTATGGAGAATGTGACGATTATTCATTTGCAGCGAATCCGGCAAAATGCGGTCCAATAAGCGTTGGGCACTATCCTTCGTCATAACGATGATTCCCCATTCGACCCACTTGAGGAACTCATAGCGCAATACTTCCGTCAAAGAACGCATATTCGGATTTGATTGCAAGGCATAGACAGAAGCTTGTGCAATACGAGGCATAAAGAACACTGCGACAGCAGTATCCAATGTCGAGTAATATGCCAAACCATTTTCCAGCGAACAGTTGATATAGGACGTATCGACA
>NZ_JAFZKX010000010.1 GCF_017551775.1 Fibrobacter sp.
CTAGGCGAGCTATCGCCCTAGGCAACATACCCTCCTTGTGCAGGTCGAGGACTCTTTGCCATTCTTCTTCTGTGTGTATTTTTGTCATGCTAGCCTCTAAAGTTGTGTCTAACTTTTGGGGTTCACATCACGCCTAGGGGCAAGCCCCTAAAACCCCGATTGCAGGTCATGCTGACGAACGTCAGCATCGGATTGTCTATACCAGAACCTGTCATTCCGGGCTTGTCCCGGAATCACCTCTCCTTACCAGAACCGCTTTCTATAAGTATGTTTGCTTCGTTTGTATGTTTGTGAATGCGGCCGTTCGCGCTGTGTTCAGTTTTTTTGCCGTCAGCATCGCTGTGCAAAGTATTTTTCCGATTCGAACAGACTAAATGATGAATATTTACGGCTTTGCACAATACAATGTATTGCGTTTGTAATACTATAACAAGGGATAATCATCTTTTCGTAGTAAAAATTTAGTTTTTTCGAAAAAAAATCGCTTGTTTTGAATAATTTATTTATATTACGGAAAACCTTTTTAACAATATAAGGAGTAAAAAATGGCTGAAAAAAAACTCGCTGCTTCCGCAAAGCTGACTGCAACGATCGCAAAGAAAAACGATGCAATTGCTAATGCCCAGGCTAGCGCTCTTATTGCTGCAATCAAGACTGATGCCGATGTCGCTGCATTCCAGAAGAACCCGGCTACGTTTGCCAAGAAGAAGGGCATCGATCTGACTCCGGCTTTCACTACACAGATCAAGAATGCTGTTGCTACCAAAAAGCTTGACAAGGCATTCAAGGCTCAGCTTACGGAATCTGTTGCTAAGCGACTGGCTGATATCATCATTATTATTATTGTCAATCCGCCGATTCCGGTTCCGCGTCCGACTCCCGGCTGCAAAAGAAATCCTCGTATCTAAGTTGATTCGTTTTTGCTAGGTTAATGTTGGAACCAAGGCGGTGGGTTTCCCACCGCCGTTTTTTTGAAGTGTTGTATGATTCAAGCAAATGAATATGATCCATATCGGAACTTCCTATATAGGACTAGGAATTTCCATTATGACAGTCTAGTAGTGGAAAATACCAATCGCTGTACAGCGAAGTGCGCGATGTGTTACCTGTCTGCAGGTGAGAATGGTAAAGGCGATAAATTAGACATGAATGTCGCAAAAAAGTGCATCCGTGAGGCGGCAAAACAAGATTGTATCGCAAAGAGATTCCATTTGGCTGGAGGGGAATCATTTATTTACAAGGATGATTGCTGTGAGTTGTTTGCTTGTGCGAGAAAAGCCGGCTTTAAAGTAATATCCTGTACGACGAACGCCTTTTGGAGCAAGAAGTTGGACAATGCACGGCGTGTCTGTGAGGAAATCCGTAAGAGTGGCCTCACCCACATGGAAATATCTTGGGATTATTGGCATTACCAGTTTGTAAGCCCCGAAACCATAAATAATTGCCTCCAGGCCTGTTACGAGAATGAAATCGCGACGAACCTTCGGTTGCTTACGACCAGAAGTCATCAGATGAAAGAGGTCATGGATCTTCTTGATCCAGATGTTGTAAAGTTGGCAGACAAAATATCTTGCGGCCAGGTTTCGGCAATTGGTCGAGCTACGAAACTTTTGAATGAGGATGACTTATATAATCCGCCGTGTGGAATGAATGCCGTTTGTGAAAATAATTTTTGTGTGACCGTTAGCTCAAAAGGATTCGTTGCTCCTTGTTGCGCTGGGCTTGATCAATGCGACGAATACGTCAATGGCAATATATACAAAGAGAGCCTTGCATCCATTTTAAAAAAGATGAACAAGGATGTCGTTTTGAGAAGAATCGCATTCTTGGGCATAAAATCTTTTTTCCCGATTTTTAAGGAATGCGGTATTGAATATCGGGGAAAACACATGTCCCCGTGTAAAATCTGCGCACAGGTGTTTTCGAAAAAAGAGAATATTGATGCCGTTAGGGCGTACATAAGTCGTCATGATATTTAATACAAAAAAGAATATTGAAGGTTCCAAATGAAGTGTTCAGATCAGCCTTTTCGCTCTATAACGTTACATCTAGAAATCAATCGAAGCGGGAAGGATTTTACAGTTTCGTCAAGCAAGATAACGGGATGGCTAAAACGCTATGACCGATGGGTGGAGGAATTTCCTAAAAAGGAATGTTCTGCCAAAAGGAGTTCTGTCGAATTGTTATCGACGCGGCTTTTCTGTGTGCCTGAAAAGACGAAAAAAATTCTTGAAACTATAAAGAAATGCAATCTTGCATCGAACGTCCATATAAACTTGAGGGATGCCGTTCTCCACAAGCAGGACTTGGATGAAATTTGCAATACATTCCCGATGGAAATTCTCAGTGTGCATGTTTCCGAAAACGACTTGCCGTATGCGCAGTCGTTCGATAATGTTGTCAAAAAACTTTACGCGGCTTGCAATTGTGAAATCTTTTTTTTCGGAACGGCCGAAATATTTGATTCAATCAATATGTTCGCTTCCGAAACCCTGAACGCAAAAGAGGTGACTTTTTTCCCTGAACATTCCGGCGAACCGCAGGCGAAAAGCCCCAAATATCCGGTACAGCCGTGCGAGAGTAGGCTCCAGTTGCATATGAGTGCCAAGGGAGATATCTATCCTTGCTTGGGCTTGCTCCGTGTCGAAAAGTGCGCTATAGGAAATGTGGCGGACAAGGATTTTTCTCATTATCTTACGTACAATTGCGGAGATGATAGCCTAGAGAAGCTTTGCTTGCGCGGGCCTAGGTTGTCGAAGAGCGGAAAGGTGGGCGGCTTCAATCTGCCGTGGATTTGCAGGAGACACCTTTACGAAATTACCAAGAACGGGTAGAACGCTTTTGGGGGCTTGTTCCTAGTTCTGCCCTGGCAGGTGCATAATCACCGGCTTGTTCTTCCCGTTTTCTGTCTTGTGTATCGTGAGCTTGCCGGTGCTGTCGTAGCCGAACTGATCGCCGATGCGCTCGCCGTTCACGTAGTTCAGGCTGTCGCGCAGCACTCCGCTCGGGTACCAGTTGCGCCATACACCGTGCCGCTTGGGCTTGACACTGGGATCAGCGGAAAGATGTCTCCAGAAACCTTCGCTGGCCATTCCGCCACCCATGCTGTCGGGGTAGAAACTTCGACTTACAAGGAGGCTGGGCCCATCAAGTTTGTTTTCGGGGTCGTTCTCGTTAATCCCCCAGTATTCTTCATAGAGCAACTTGTGGTCCGGCTTTATGTAACGGACGTTGGCCTTGTATTTGCCGATGCTCTGCGTGAAGGCGTCTTTCTGGCTCAAGGTGCTGCTGTCCAAGGTGCCGTAGGGGTTTGCGTATTGAACCTTGGAAGTCTCTGCACAGAAAAGGCGGGAGGATCCTTCGCACAATCCGTAAACAACGCCGTCGTATCCGAAGTTCGCCGTGTGGTTTTTGAACACCGTTTCCCTGAGTAGCGTTCCCTGCTCGTCAAACCATGAGATTCGTGACGGGTCGTATCCGCAGTCGCTTACATGGATGTACTCGATTTTTTTTATGACGGAACCGTCAGCCCTGTAGAGTGCGATGGGCGAAAATTCTTCGCCACATTCTCCCTCGACGTGTCCTTCTTCGCGGATTTTTGCCTGGCCGCAACTTTTGCCGGTAAGGTCCGGCTCCCCGAACGATTCGTAGTAGAGTTTGTAATCGCCTTGTTTTTGGCCCATGAGGCATTCATATTGTTCAAGGATCTTGCAGTCCCTGCCGTATTTCTTGATGTAGCCTTCCTTGTTCGACTCGAAGCAGCTATTCTCTTCGGCGAGCGCTCCGTTGTCGTGCCACTTTTTCCACGCGCCCACGGTGTCTCTGTTCTTGTCGTAGTGTTCCTCAAACGCCTTGTTGCCGTTGAAGTGCCAGCCTTCCCAGTCGCCTACGGGGTGGTCGTCCTTGTAGTAGCGCACGGATTCCTTCCTGCGTGAGTTCAGCCTTTCTACAAAATAGCTGGTCCACTTGCCTTCGCGTTTGCCGTTCTTGTATTCTCCGTCGAGCGCTACGTCGCCGAGCACGGTCCATCGCTTGATCTTTCCGTGCGGTACTCCGTTCTTGTACGCGATTTCGAATTGTTTGATGCCGTTGTCGTACCACTCGTTGCGTTTGAGAATGTCGCCGTCGGGGTAAACCCACACGGAGGTCTTCTTTGTGCCGTTCACGTGTTTTTCGATGATCTGTTCCTCGGCGCGTTCAATGGTGCATGCGCCAAGGCCGGCAAAAATGCCCAAAAATGGCAAAATTGTCAAAAATGTCGAAAAAAACGAGCGCCTCATGCCCACCAAAGTAGAAAAAAGGTAATTTCTAGTTGTGGAAGAAACAAAAAATAGGTCCATCGCCGACACCTTCAACGCGAAGCTCAAGACTCCGTGGGTTTGGCTGATTATCCTGCTCACGCTCGGACTGACGGGCTTGTTCTATGTTTCCCAGAAGCCCGACCTGGTCGTCTATTCGCGCCATATCAAGTCACTGTCTGATTACCAGCTCATGGAAATGGAGCTCATGCGGTACATGGCGAATTATCGCGTCGGCTACGCGAAGGATTCCACGAAGGCTATTTCGCAGTCCATGTCGCTCCGTGAGCTGGCGGTTTCTTTCGCGGGGGAGATGGACGATTTCTCCGCTCGAGGCTTTACCGCTCCGCCTTCCTATTCCGTTCACGAGTTCGAACGCCGCGTACTTTCGAAGGTCGCCGCCATCCGCCGTTACTTGCCTATCCGTCGGGTGTGGTTGGATGAATGGGACCGGGTCTATGCCGAGGTGTCGTTCCTTCCGGGCAATATCGCGTACCCGTTACAAATGGTCCTCGATTCCGCACGATTCGGTTTCCCGGTTGAATATCCGCAAGGGCTCGAAGCGCCCGATTCCCTTGCCCAGCGCATAACGCAGCTCCTGAACGAGAATGTGGAACATTCGCATGCCTGGATTCGTTTCGACGATCACGAGACGATTCTTTCGGGCGAGGAACTTATACAGTTCTTCCAGCAAGAAAGCATGAACGAGATTGCCTTGAAGGCGAAGATCCCGTTGGTGTTCTATTTCCTTACGCTGGTCTTGCTGCTTTCGACATTCTTTTTTATATTCAGGTCTAAAACTTAATTTGTTATGGCATCGTTTCTTCAGACTAGAAAATACGTATACCTGAATACGTCGTTGTTTTTCCTTTTGATTATTGTTTGGTGCGTATCGTGCACGCATCTTGTGGTGCGCAGTTTTTTTTCGGAGCCGCATCTTTTTTACGGGACGCTGAGCCACGCTTCTATACCGAGCCTGTTCGGCGGCAGCAACATCCCGTTTTTGGACAAGACGTATTTCCAGATAAATGGTGACAAGGATGCGACCTTCGTCCTTTACAGTTCGCAGGAACTCAACGACGAACTGGCGGAATGGTTCAGCTTTGCGAGTGTGGACGCTGCCGAGATTCCGCTGGAAATTTATGCATCTCGCGTGAAGGACAACGTGTTTGTCGTGCAGTCCATTTCTACCACCGACGGCGGACTGGACTGGGAGGTGCTTGCTGATTACCAGATGGAATATGCGCTTATCTATGCGGGAATAGCGCTTCTGAGTCTTATCGCTATGATGTTTTTCCTGGTGCTCGGAATAGTGACGAAGCTTCCCCCGAAAGTTCGGCCGAGGCATATCGAGCGGACTCCCGCACAGGACGGTTCCCTGCAAGCGGAGTAGCATGCGGCTGCGCCTGGCCTTATTACTGGTTCTTTTTGTTTGTACGGCGTTGTTCGCTTCGCAGGATTCGCTCGACGTTTCTGCGCAGGGCGTAAAGAGCGCCATTGGCGTCTGGTGGCCGGCGAAGGCTAAATCTCCGGCGAAGTCGTCGGTGAAAACCAAGGCGAAACTCCTTGCACATGCCGCGAAATCCGAAGTTGTCGTGTGGTTCCATGGAGGCATGACGAGCGGCAATTGCCAGAAGGGGCTTGTCGCGGGAGACGACTTCTCGAAGCTTTTTCCCGATGTGATTGTAGTGAGCGCTTCTGCCTGCAGGGGAGACCACTGGGCTACGGGTCCCATGATGGCCGTGATCGATGCCGCGCTGGATTCCGTTGCCGCACGTCGCAAGTCGCCGGTGGAAGAGGTTTCGCTGGTCGGCGTTTCGGACGGGGCGCTGGGCGTGCTCATCTATTCCGTGCAGGGAAAGCGTCGGGTGAAGGACCGTCTTCTGGCGAGTTCGTTCGGCAAGTTGCTGGGCGATGCCAGCGCGCTGGCCGGCAAAAACGCTGCCAGGATGCGCGCTGGCCGCTGGCGTTTTTTGCAGGGCGGCAATGACCGACTTTTCCCGGCAGGAGAAGCCAGGCCCTGGATTGAGGCTTTCTGCAAGGAACTTCAGGCTGACTGCGTGCTCCGGTTCGACCCCGCAGGTGAGCACGACTGGTCGTATTGGCGCGAAAAGCACCCGGACTGGATAAGGGAAGCGTTCCAAACCAAGAAATAATGGGGGTACCCCTTGACAAATTCCGCATTTTTTTCAAAATTTGGTGCACCACGCGGATGTGGTGGAACTGGTAGACACGCTAGATTCAGGTTCTAGTGCCTGCAAGGGCATGAAGGTTCAAGTCCTTTCATCCGCACTGAAAAACCGCTGACTTTGGTCGGCGGTTTTTTCTTATGAGACCGTTCGTTCGACATCTAAGGTATTAAAACCTCCGGTATCTCACTCACTCTCGCCTTCGACGGCTCGTTAAGACGAGCCGCCTCCGGCTCACGTAGAGACCGTTCGTCGGTATATTGATTCTCCTTTGAATTGCTAATATTATCCCGCATGGAAAACTTCCTGGACGAAATTCCCGACGTAGAGCTGCGCGGTGACCGCGTAATCCTCCGCTTGCTCGGCAAGCAGGATGCGGAAGCGGTTTTTGCCCTCGTCGACCGGAACCGAGAGTTCCTTTCGCGCCACTTGCCTTGGCCCGCGGAATGCGTGAACGTCGAGGATGTCGAGGCGCGGATTGATTCCTGGGAAATGCAGGCCCTCATGGCGAATGGCGCCTGTTGGGGAATTTTCGAGCAGGGCGCGCACAGTTTGACCTCCGCAGACAGCCAATCGGCGGGCGTTCAACAGTCTGCTGGCGGCCAGCATCTCGCGGGCGTTCAACAACCTGCAGATGGTCTGCATCCCGCAAACGGCCCGCAGCTGGCCGGAGTCATCGTGCTCGGCTGGATTCAGGCGGCGCACCGGTCCGCGAGCGTCAGTTACTGGCTGGGCGAAGAATTTACGGGGCGCGGCCTTGCTACTTCGGCCCTCGTGCTCCTTTCACGTTTTGCGTTCGAAACGCTCGGCCTGAACCGTCTCGAGATTTCGGCCTCGGTCCAGAACTCCGCGAGCATTGCTGTTGCCCGCCGCGCCGGCTTCGCGGAAGAGGGCGTCTGCCGCGAATACGAATATATCAACGGCCATTTCGAAGATCACCTGCGCCTTTCGCTCCTTGCGAAAGACGTTTAAATAAGATGGTTTCACTTTATTGACGAAAGGCGTGATGCGTCTTTTTTTTGTTTGGAATGAAGTGATAATTATATATGCTTATTTTATAGAATAATAATTAATATGTATATAAAAAGTAATTTGTTTGAGATATTTTTTTGCTGGCGTAGTTGGCATGTTTTGCTAAATTGGATGGACCATTTTTTTAAAGGAGAAAAAATGAAAAAATTATGTCTGTTGTGCCTATTGGCGATTTCAATGAGCTTTGCTTCGCTAAAGGTTGAAGGATATCATTGCCTTGAAGATGAGGATTTTCAATTGGTGAATAAGGATGGTAAAAAAATACAAGGTTTTAAAATAGTACTTTACCGCTATGCCTATGATACATCAAAGGGCATAAAAATATCTAAAGGTTCTAATTTAGGTGGTGCCAAAAAAGTTAGTCTTGAAAGGATGTCTGCCCAAATGTATAAAATAGAGCTTGATTTCAGCAATGCTACTATTCCCGCGGGGGGGACTTTCCCGAGCGATGGCGGGTATTTATGGGTGGATTTGGCTTCTTTGGATGATGGATATGTGGGCCCGCGCGTTTTGGCCAAATGTGCCTATCAAAAGGGTGAAATGCCGAATACTGTTGTCATTTCGTCTGGAAAGATTTTGTGGGGAAAATACAAGTCTGTTCCTAGCGAAAAGAGAATTGGACTTTTGAAAAAAGGCTCGGATACCAAGTGTTCTAATTCGTTTAAACCTGTTGGCGAAGTCTCTATTTATTTGGATGCAGAGGATAGCAACAATGATAATGGTATAACGGGTAACCAAAATCCGCCGGGAATTTCTGTTGCCGAATCGGGGGTAGGATTCACGTATTGCGTCGAATATGCAAGTTCCCTTCCTCGGATTTCCTATGATTACGTTGTTTTGCAATTGGATAAAGAATGCCCAAGTGGATCGTATTCGTTTGTGCGTCATCATGATACGGAAGATTCTAGAAATAAAAATAGTACGAGTGGGGATGTATGGCCTAGCGTGGTTGGCGATAATGCTGATTTGCAATATTGCTTTGTGCCGAAAGATGGTGGGTCAAAGGAAAAATTCCCGTTTTCCGAGGACGGATATGGAATCTTCGCCAATCCTGCTGAAAAAATAACCAATGTCGATCATTCTAGAATCAAAGTGGATGATGAAGATAGCAAGAATGCGAATTCCTGGAAATATTATGGCAAGGCCAATGATTACCAGGCTAGGATTCATAAAATTATAGAAGATGGTTCGAATACATTCTATCACACCGTCAAATGGAACGGAAAGACCCTGAAGAAGGAAGCGAACATGGTCATCGTCGACCAGGCCGCACCTGCCGTTAAGTCGTTCTCTCCCGAAATCAGGGGCTTTGACCATTCTGCCGTCACTGTCGAACTCAAGTCCGCCGGCAACGTCAATATTTCCATCGTGAACCTCAAGGGCGCTGTAGTCGCCACCATCTCTCGCGAAAACCTCCAGCCGGGTTTCCATTCCTTTGACTGGCATTCTGGAATCGTTCCCAACGGTCGCTACATCGTGACCGTCAAGCAGAACGGCATGGTCGCTGCGAAGAACGTGATTCTCAAGTAATCCCGGAATTCGGCGGTACCGATATTTTCAAAAAAAAAAGGCTCCTGGCATTGCCGCCGGGGGCTTTTTTGTGCGAAAAACGTCAAAATTCCGCAAAAAATGCGGAAATTGCTTAAAAAATGGTTACGGAATTGGTTACTTGGGTAAACGAGAAAGTACATTTATTTTTGCAATTCGCTTTTCGATGCTGCTATCTTATGGGTATGGACAACGGAGAGAAAATAATTTCAACCGAACCGGATGTGCTGCAGTACACCAATTTCAGGGTGTACCTTCGCGACTACTACGAGTACAAGAAGCAGACGCAGCCCTCCTTCAGTTTGCGGTTCTTTGCCGAAAAGGCGGGCCTTTCTAGCCACGCCCATTTGAAGCTTACTATCGACGGCAAGCGCAACATCACGAAGGGGACCGTTCTCAAGATTATCCAGGGTCTCGGTCTCGAAAAGCAGAGGGCCGCCTACTTCGAAAGCCTCGTCTTCTTCAACCAGGCCCAGAACGACACCGAAAAGCAGGTTTACTACGCGCAGCTCCTCAAGGCGAGCCCGCGCTCCAAGCTCCACAAGATGGACAAGGCCCAGTTCCGCATTTTCAGGGAATGGCACCATTCCGTGATCCTCGAGATGGTGGGCCTCAAGGGCTTCAAGCCCATTCCCGACCTGGTGAGCAAGCGCCTCCACGGCATGGTGACGCCTTCGCAGGTCACCGAATCTATTGAACTTCTGCTGGAAACCGGCCTCCTGGTGAAGACCGCGAACGGTTACCGCCAGCGCGACCCGCTCCTCACCACCGACGACGAGGTGCAGGACATGATGGTAAAGCTCTATCACCAGCAGATGCTGCGCATTTCCAGCAATATGCTCTCGGAACTCCCGAGCGCAGAACGCGATATATCTGCACTTACGTTCAGTATTAAGCGCGAAGATTTCCCCAATTTGAAGAAACATATCCAACTCATGCGCAAGGAACTACTAGATTTCTCTGCAAAACCCGGAGAGGGTGATGATGTGGTGCAGGTGAATATACAGCTGTTCCCGCTGACTCGAGGAGTGTGATGCGGTTTTATGGGTTCTTAGCGTGCCCCGTGCTTGCGGCGTCTTTGCTTATCGGTTGTTCTTCCGATGGGGGTTCTGAATCTCTTGCCGGAATTGAGATTGGGAATCCCGCGCTCGCCTTGACGGCGGACTTCTCGGTGGACTACACCGAGGTGGTTCCCGGTTCTCTGCGCAAGCAGGCCAATGAAGAGAAGGAACCGGTACTGCTGGATTCCTTTACCATGACCCTGACCGACGTCATTACGTATTCCAGTTACTATTCGGTCGTTCCTCCCGAAATCAAGGAAAATGGAAATCCCGTCTGGCCCGGAGAGGATGTTCCCGAAGGCCGCCTGCCCATCTCGTTTACGGAGGGCACCTCGGTCGACGAGCCCTTCAAGTCCATCAATCTCGATGACGGGGGCTACCTGAAGGAAATCGGCGTGCTGTTCAAGCCCGAGGGGCCGAATTCGGCAATCCGCGGCCGCGTACTGCTCGATGGCGAATATGTCCCGTTCGAATACGATCTGAACGGATTCCAGCAAATCGGGATGCGCTACCACCTCTCGCAGATTGATCTGTCGTCCGACAGTATTGCAAATTTGTCTGTAGTATTCCACGTGCGCTGCTTTGCCAAGGCGGTCGACTTCTCCAAGGCGGAAATTGCTGACGATGGAGTCATCCACCTGGACAACGCGAACAACGTCGCGATATGGCAGGCCTTGAACAAGAACTTTGTCCCGAGCTTCCGTCCGTTGCGCTACAGTTATACGGATGCCCAGGGTAACGAGGGCGAAGACTTTGTCAAGGATATCTGGGATGGAGTTATCGGCGCGATGAGCGACAACACCATCGTTAACGGAGATTTCTCGAACGGGCTCAACAACTGGATATTCTTTACCCAGATGCGCGGCGAGGCGACGGCGAATGTCGTCGGATCCAAGAACGGCGGTTACACGCTCGAAGTCGATGTCACGAAGGGCGGTAACAAGTCGTACAGCGTGCAGCTCCTTCAAGAAGACGTGGCGCTTGTCGCCGGCAAGAAGTACAAATGCGTGTTTACCATCTGGTCGAATGTCGAAGGCCCGATTACTGCTCGCATTGGCACGTACGATGACTACGAAACCGTGGGCTTCCAGGAACACCCGATCGTAAAGACGTCGGGCCAGTCGTTCGAGAAGGAATTCTCCCCGCGTGAAAGTACCCCGTTCGCGCGGTTCGAACTGAACCTCGGCGGATCGGTGCGCAAGTTCTACATCAAGGACATCAAGATTTACCGTCTTGAACAGTAAACGCTGTTCGTCACACCGCCGCCCCCCTGCAGGGGCGCGTGCCCTCTTCATACATCGTCACACCGCATCACCGCCGTGCTGCAAGCACAAGTGAGTCCATTGGCAATATGTCCGTGGAAGCCCTTGTCTCGCCCTTGGCTCGACTGCGGCATGATGTAATACAATACAGTTACCGGAAGGCGACCTGGTTGCGCCCGCATTCCTTTGCCGTATAGAGCATGCGGTCGGATTCCGCAATCATTTCCTCTATTTTCGGGATATCTTCGCCCTGCCTGGTGCAGAGCCCGAGCGAAATCGTCACGGGGATGACGGTATCCTTCCACGAAAAACGGTGCCTCTCGATGGAGGCGCGCAGGCGTTCCGCGCTCTTGCGTGCGTCTTCGGGCCCGATGCCTGCGAGCAAAAGCAGGAACTCCTCCCCGCCGTAGCGGGCGAGCAAATCGCATTCGCGTTTTTCTTCGGAGAGGATTCGGGCGATTTCCTTGAGCACCATGTCGCCGCACTGGTGGCCCCAGGTGTCGTTCACGCGCTTGAAGTGGTCTGCGTCCACCATGATTGTGTGGACATAGTAATTGTTCCGGCGGGCGAGGGCGAGTTCGCCGAGGCTCCTGTCGAAAAAGTTCCTGCGGTTGCTGATTTTGGTCAGCGGGTCGATGGTGGCCGCTTCGTACAATGCGCGGTCGAAGGCTTCTTCGCTCTTGTCCTTGAATTCGATTTTCATCACCATCTTGCCGAGCTGCAGGCGGTTGTCGGAATCGAGCGAGGCGCGCACGACGGGCTGGCCGTCGACGAAGGTGCCGTTGGTGCTTCCGAGGTCTTCGACCGTCACGTGGATGCCGTCGAATGTCAGGGAGCAGTGCTTGCGGCTCACGAGTTCGTCGTCGAGCCTGATGTCGGCGTCCTGGCCGCGGCCTAGCGTCACCGTCCCCTTTTCGAGGGCGATCTGCTTGAACTGCGTCTGCGGGTACAGGATAATCAAGTGCGGCCTCAGTTCGATTTTCTCGAATTTGAGGGTCTTGCCCGGTGTGACGATGGTCTGGTCGAGGTCCTGCATTTCTATCTCCGTGGTACGCCTGTGCACTAAAAATACAATATGCAACCGAGAAGTGGTGCATATACGCATATATTATAAAAAATTCAGCATCTCGGAGGTGCTTGGCCGGGGGCTTTTGCGTTCTCTCTGGGTAACCATTTTACGTAAAGTTTTGAATACGTTTGGGACGTTTTTTTTCAAAAAAACGTGATATATGCACAAAAAGCGGTGCTTTGTTGGCGTCATAATAAAGTTATTTAATTATTTGCAAAAAAAATTGCCTTTTTGCTTAAAAAAAGGATAGATTTTAGGCGGTGTGGCATCGCAAGAGGCTGGTCCTTTTGGGTATGCTTTTCTTGCATTGCTATGGCTGGAGAACTAAAATGGAAAACCACATTATGAAGAAATACAAGACCTCGCTGACCGGGTTTGTTTTGGGAATCATGGTGCTCCTTGTTGGAATTCAAGGGGCTATGGCGCAGTTTAATACCGCTCCTGTCACATGTAAGGGAACGGTCTACCTCAAGGCTCCCGCAGATTGGGATGCAGCCTATATTGGCGGAAAAAACGTCAATAACGTCAAGCGAATGACGTTAAATGATGAAGGTTTTTTCCAGTATGATCTTGCCAACCTCGGAATCACGGATAACCAAAATCCGGGTTTTTCCATAGGCAACAAGGCTTCGGGCGCTGGTCTCCAGATTATTAACGCCTCGAGGTTCGCTTTTGCGGCGACGAACACCAATGACACCAACTGGCCCACGAATAATGCCACTATTCAGTGCCCTGGTGAAGGCCGTTCTGTCTATGTGTCTGAAAGTCCGCAGCGCGCCGGCTTTACCTACACTGGTGCATATGCCGCCGATGCGAAGTATTTCTTTATGCTTGTTCCCGACGAAAAGGAATGGCAGTCCGACGACCTGATGATTTCTTACACCACATCCAGGGGAACCAAGAAAGACACTGCACTCGCCCCTTCCAGCGAACTGTGCGGATGGGTCTACATGGTTTTCAATACTCCTCCAGATGACGCCGTCATTTACCTCAAGAATACTCCTACCACACAGCTCGGTCTCAACGGCCTTTGGGATGACGACGAAGTCGCTGACCCGATTGACCTGGCCCTGGTATTTGATGCTTTCTCTGTGAACAAGCTCTACTTTATCCCGGACGATGCCGCCTGGCCTCCTGGAGACGATAGCAAGGGATGGTACACGGTTGACCCGGGTGTTACTGGAACGTGCCAATTCACGCTTGCTGCCGTGATTTACGATACCGACATGAGCCTCAACCCGGCTTTCTCTGATTGCTGTGGTCAAGATAAAGGCAATAACAATCGATTAGTTGATGCCTGTGTCGGCGTGCAGCATGGCCTTGTCGAAGTCGATCTTGGCCCCGATAACAAGCCCAAATTCTCTGGTTCTACGGCTGCTAGGAATTGCTTTGGCGGTGGTACTGATGCTGAGGCGAATTTCTACGCATTGTTCAACTATGTCCAGGGCAAGAACGAGGTCCAGTGCTACGATATGCCTTTCCGCCACTACGGCACGGATACGCGCTGGGGCTTTGATTCCGACTCTACGGAAACCATGAGTGGACGAAACAAGATTATCGGTGGTTTCTATCCGCTGGAAAACTCTTCGGATACTGGCGTGGTAACCTTGATGATTAACGGTGTCCCGACGAAGGCTGGTCCGCTTCTTGCGGCAAGAAAGAAACGTGAGGCTGCCGGTCCGGTGCCGAACAACGCTAAGGAAGCTCTCGGCGTGGAACTTGACTATTACTGCAAGACTCCTGGTTGGCCTAACGGTAAGGATTGCCAGGGCCGGTTTGCCGACGGTAGCGAATTCACGGATCCTGACCTCTGGTGCTGGGGCTCTTACTGTGCTGACGCTTTTGGCGTGCCCGGATTTAACCGTTGGGGTGATTGCGATGGCTGTGACTTCCCCACGGAAACTCGCAACCAGCATTTCTGCTTTGAATCCCATGCGAACTTTACCTATAACGAAGGCCAGGAATTCACGTTCCGTGGCGACGACGACATCTGGGTGTTCATCAACAAGAAGATTGCCGTGGATAACGGCGGTGCTCACCTTGCCGCCCCGGGCCACGTGGTGTTGAAGAACCTTAACGCCCACTATACTCCCGGCTGCTCCGGAGACAATTGCTTCCTCGTTCCTGGCAAGGACTACCCGATCGACATCTTCTTCTGCGACCGTCGTACTTCGATGAGTAACGTCATTATCAAGACGAACATGTACATCAAGCAGTCTACCGGTATCGATTTCACGACCAAGGATTTGGGCAACGGCGGATTGGAAATGGATATCTGCGTCGAAAAGACTGGTGGCGGTGACTGTGCTGCCGTTGCCCTTGGTGGCGGTGGCGGCCAGACCACGACTAAGGAATGCGGCAATGACATTTCCGAAAATATCGCCTATTCGATCAAGACCCGCAAAAAGGAAATACCTCCCAATTGTGCCGACTGTGCAGCTCTGCCTCTCGGAGGCACGGTACATGGTGGTATAGACCTCTCGAACCCGAAGATGCCGATTGTCTATCCGGAAAAGGTAACGGGTCTCGCTCCTGGTACCTACTACCTGTATTTCACCGTCAATGGCAAGGAAGCCGCCTACAAGTTTAGGGTCAAGGGCAACCTCGGTATTGTTTCGAACGATGTTACCTTTAACGATATCGATGAAGCCGGAGCTGCTTACCCGAACGGCACCCAGTGGAAGTTCGTGGACAAGGCCCTTGCCGGTACGCGCATCCCGATTTATGTTTCTGCCCCTGCCGAAGACGGTACCGTGGATATCATTTCGCCCCCGGGTCAGAGCTACACGCTCATCCTTTCTGCTGGTGCGAACCTTTACAAGAACAAGGATGATGAGATTCCTCTCGTAGTTCCGTTTGCAGGTCAGGTGAACCCGACCGGTATCGATACGTTCTGGGTAGATGTCCCGCTGGCTGGTCTGTCGAGTGCTGTGCAGGAGATTGTCGCTACTGTCGGCAATACATCCGCGAAGCTCTCGTTCTTTGCGCCTAAGTTGGACTTTGCTACTCCGAAGACGAAGGATGCCGATGGCAACGTGACGGATTGGGACTATGTAGTGGAAGATCCGAATGTGGACCAGGATGGCTCCGAATACTTCCATTGGGTTAATTCCGATGTGGACTTCTACCTGGTGGTTAGGGACCCGTCGACCGGTTTGATTTGCAAGGAATGCAATTTCTCGATAGACGCTCTCGAAAAGTCCGAAGGCCTCGAAATTATGGTGAGCGCGTTCACCGAAGGTGTCGCTCTTGTCCGCGTGCGTTCGAGCAAGGAATACTCCACCGAAGCTGCGACCATGCTTGTCGGCTCTTTGGAGAATGGCGGCATTGCTGCCCCGTACGGCAACATGCACTTCTTCAAGCCGCCTGCACCGATGCCGCTCATTGTCGATATCTTCGACGTGAAGGGTGCTCCGCTTGGCGAGATGAACATCCCGAGCGAATACTACACTGAAAGTGCCGACTATCTGGATGGCCGTGCGGATTCTCTTGCGATTATCTATGACCGCCAGATCCACAAGGACTCCGTGCCGACCTTCATTTGCTTGCACTTCGACGACGACCATCTCACGAAAATCAACCCGTACAAGATGGGTATCTCGAATAACAAGAGGGATACCTTGATGGAATGCTCTACGCAGTTTGACTCCGCAACGGTCTGGAAAGCCTATGAAAAAAGCCCGAACAACGGACGTACCCTCGTGTTCTCCGTCGATTCCGCTTTCACTGTTGACGTGAAGACCCTGGTGAAGCCCGAGAACAAGATTGCCTCGTTCACGGAGTACGAATGGAAGCACATGCCGGTGAGAACCTTCTTCGAGAAGGGACTTACTGACCGTATTGCTCCTGTTATCCTTTCGGCACGCGCCTCGGCTGAAACGGATGGTGGCGTGTATGACTTGCTAACGATTGCTGTTTCCGAACCGGTAATCTTCACCGATGCCAACAATGGCACGCAGTCATTCACGTATTACCTGAATTCCGCCATCAACTCTCAGGAACGCGATCGCTTCACGCATGCGACTGCGCAGGGTAGGCCGCAGGACCGCAGAGATACGCTCACCATGCGTTACTATAACGCCAATGTCCAAAACCCGACGCCGCACGTGGGTGACTACATCCGCTTCCGTGCTGATGCGTTCATGTGGGTTGACACCTCGAATGGTGCTGCGCCTGGTTCCGATACGCTCCGCTTGGCTTCTGATGCGGCAATGCACTGGAATTCTCCGACGGACTACAAGGCTACGGACCGCTTGCCGTCTCCGTGGGTGCAGGTCGTGGGCGATGCCAAGATCGACGTGACTACGATTTCGTTCAACTATTCTGATCCGACGGCGGTAAACGATTCTACTCCGGTGGGCAAGGTTTACCCAGTGAAGACAAATGAAAGCCTCGATGACATCAAGGAGAAGTACCCGGGTAAACTCGGCCACTTCGTTCAGTCCGATATGGGTGCTATCATTGGGTCTGACACTGCTTACGCCAAGGTCGAAAAGGGTGACGTGGTCTTCCATTACGAGGTGGATTACTTCACGAACCTCGGTGCGTTTGTTGCTCGCCAGAAAGGCAAGATTGCCTGTGACGATCCGTTCTTCTCAGCGACTCCCGAGGGTCCGGCACATTCGGGTGACTGCGTGAAGAACCCGCGTAACTTCTTCATCGCTTGGAACATGCTTTCGAAGCAGAACCGTCTGGTGGGTACTGGCGCCTACATTACCAAGTACGCCTCCTACGTGAAGCTCGGCAACATGGGCAAGAAGGCGAAGAAGGAACTCACCGAAGTTTGGGGCGTGAAGCGCGGCAAAAACAAGGCGACCAAGAAGTAAAAGATTCACTTCCGAAGTTTCGGACAGACTATAATTATGACGCTCCCGCATGTACGGGGGCGTTTTTTGTGTGCGGAATTACGTGATGGTGAACACCTGAAAGGGATTTATGCCCCAAAAAACGGAACATTTCGTTTTATGGCATAAAAAAAACATATTATGTCCGGCAAAAAAAAGGTAAATTTTGATTTGGTTGTAGTGGCGCGGTCGCATTGTCCGCGGCGCTATTTGGAATGTTTAATCCAGTGGATAGCTGAATATGAAAAGAAACGAAAAAAACTTGTGGGGATGTATTTTTAGCCTGGCTATAATTGTGGCCGGGGCTCAGGCGGCTTTCGCCGGGTGTTTGGGTACAGCCTTCTTCAAGGCACCTAGCGGTTGGACGCAGGCTATTTTTACGGGCCAGAATAATGCTGCTGGCGCGAAGACTGTCACCACGACAAATGCAGAAGGGTATTTCGAAATAAACCTGTCGACTATTGGTGCTCCGGACTACGCAAATACGTTCAGCATTACGAACAGCATGACTGCGGGTATGAACAGCTATATCGTGACGGATACGGTGTGGATGCACCAGAACCCTTACGATGACAACGCTCGTGCCAACATGACAACGCTTCCGTGTCCGACTTCTGACGATGGACAGGTTTACATAGCGGAGGATGTACTGAATCCGGGCAAGACTTATATCGGCAGTACTGCCCCCGACGCGAAGTTCTTCTACGTGCTCGTTCCGGAAGAGGCTGAATGGCAGTCTGACGAACTTTGGATTTCTTATACCAAGAATGGTGTCAAGAAGGATACCAGCATGATTCCTTCGCCAGATTACTGCGGATGGCACTATATGGTGTTCGGTACGGCTCCTAGCGATGTCGTCATTTATCTTAGAAATGACAAGACGCAGCAGTTTGGACAGGCTGGTCTTACGAGCGAAGGTGGGGAACTCGTCCCGATAGATTTGGAATTGGTTTTCGCAAACTACGGCAATAACGTGTTCTTTATTCCCGATGAAAACCAGAGAATTGAAGAGAATCCTTCTGGATGGCATACGGAATTCCCTGATACCGAAGGAGACTGCGGCTACGATCTCGCTGCAATCATCTACGATACCGACGAATCGTTGAACACAGCCTTCACTTCCGACGGAAACCCTGTGGGTCCGGGCAAGTGCGTGGGTGTTTTCTCGGGATTGGTCAAGAAAGACCTCGGACCGGATGGCAAACCTCAATATTCTGGCTCTCCTGAAGCACAGATGTGCTTCGGTAATACTCCGGAAGAAGCCGAGAGAAACTTTAAGGCGATGTTTAATTATACGCCTGGCGTGAACGAAATGCAGTGCTACGACATGCCCTTCCGCCATTATGGCAAGGATTCCCGCTGGGGCTTCGATTCCGACTCTACGCACTATGACCTTGCCGGTAATATTGAGCATACGGTCGGCTGCGATGCGGATTCCACGAATTGTGTGTATTCGGGCGGCTTCTACCCGTTGGAATGGCCTGGCGACTATGATGCTTACAAGTACACCGCTGACTCGGCGACTGTTACCAATGGAACGAATGGCGATGCCGGTGTTGTTGTGATTAATGGGGTCAAGATGGGCCCGACCCCCAAAGCAAGAACGAAGAGAGAAGCTGCTGCTCCGGTGCCGCTTTATGATTCGGTCAAGGCTTTCGACCATTACTGCAATACGGCGGGCTGGTCCGGCGGTATCGATTGCGGAGCGACGCACGAATTCCAGGAAGGTAGCCAGCCTCCGGTATGGAACTGGGGTATTCGCGAAGATTGGCAGAAGATGAACAAGGGCAAGAAACTGCTGCGCAACCAGCAGTACTGCTTCCAGACGCATGCTTCGTTCACCTATAACGAGAGCCAGGAATTTACCTTCCGCGGCGATGACGACATTTGGGTGTTCATCAACAAGAAACTTGCTGTGGACAACGGCGGCGCACACCTTGCTGCTCCGGGACACGTAGTCCTCAAGGATTTGAACAAGTCTACGGCATACGGCCCCGGCTTCCTCGAACCTGGCAAGGATTATCCGATTGACATCTTCTTCTGCGACCGCCGCAGGACGATGACCAACGTGATTATCAAGACGAACATGTATATCAAGCAGTCCGTCGGTATCTTCTCTATACCGGATTCTCTGCCGAATGGTGGCGTGCAATACACGGTCTGTGTGGAAAAGACTGGTGGTGGTGACTGTGCTTCCACTGTTCTTGGATCGATCGGTGGCGATGATCAGGAACCTGACACCACCTGTGCCGGTGATATTTCGACCCCGATTCACTATTACATTACGAATCGCAAGAAGCAAATTCCTGCGGGTTGCTCAGATTGTGATAATCTGCCCACGGGCGGAACTGTCCATGGCGGTATAAACCTCAGCGTTCCGGGAATGCCTGTTGTTGACGAGGATAGAATGATCGGCTTGCCTCCGGGAAATTATCGCCTGTGGTTCGAAGTTGGCGAGAAGAAGGGCTCGGTAAGATTCCGTGTCAAGGGTAACTTGGGTATTGTCACGAAAGATGTCAAATTCGAGAACGCTGACAATGATGTGAGCGTGTATCCTGCGAACACCTGGTGGAAGTTTGTGGGAACCGCTCTTGCCGGCACGCGTATCCCGATTTACATTTCCGCTCCCGATGCGGATAACAACGTCGACTTGCCCTCTGCTGCAAACCAGAACTACCAGCTCACGCTCACTGAAGGTGCGACTCTCTACAAGACCAAGGACAGTAATACGCCGCTTGTAGTCCCGTATAGTGGCAAGGTGGATTCGACGGGTATCGATACCCTTTGGGTGGATGTCCCGCTGGCTGGCCTTATGAGCTCCTCTCAGGAGATTAAGGCTTCGGTCGGCAATACTTCCGCTATTCTCACGTTCTATGCGCCTAAGCTCGACTTTGGAGTTCCGGTAACGAAGGATGCCGACGGCAACGTGACGGAATGGAAATGGATGACCAGGGATCCGGATGTGGACGAAGACGGTGATGAGTATTTCCATTGGGTGGGATCCGATGTGGACTTCTACTTGGTGGTCAGGGATCCGTCGTCTGGCTTGGTTTGCAAGGAATGCGATTTCTCTATCGACGCTCTCGGCAAGTCCGAAGGCCTCGAGATTCAGGTGAATCCCTTTGAAGATGGCGTTTCGCTTGTTCGCGTGCGTTCGAGCAAGGAATACTCCACCGACACGGCATCCATGTCTGTTGGTTCAGTGGATAATAATGGCATTGCTGCCCCGTACGGCAACATGCACTTCTACAAGCCGCCTGCACCGATGCCGCTCATTGTCGATATCTTCGACGTGAAGGGCGCCCCGCTTGGCGAAATGAACATCCCGGCTCAGTACCACAGTGAGTCTGCCGACTATCTGGACGGCCGTGCGGATTCCCTTGCGATTATCTATGACCGCAAGATAGACAGGGATTCCGTGCCGAAGTTTGTCTGCTTGAATTTCGACGAAGATAATCTGACGAAGATTAACCCTGTCCAGTTGGGCCTTTCGAACAACAAGAGGGACACCTTGATGGAATGTTCTACGCAGTTCGATTCCGCGGCTGTTTGGAAAGCTTTCGAAAGAAGCCCGGACAACGGACGTACTCTCGTGTTCTCTGTTGATTCGTCGTTCTCGGTCGACGTGAAGACCTTGGTGACGCGCGAGAACAAGGTTGCCTCGTTCACGGAATACGAATGGAAGCACAGGCCTGTGAGGACCTTCTTCGAGAAGGGACTTACCGACCGTATCGCTCCGGTTATCCTTTCTGCGCGTGCAATTGCCGAAAAGGATGGTGGCGAATATGACCAGGTGAGGATTGTGGTGTCCGAACCGGTAATCTTCACCGATGCGAACAATGGTACGAAGGCGTTCACGTATTACCTGAACTCCGCTATCGATGTCAGGGAACTCCAGCGCTTCACGCATGCGACTGCGCAGGGTAGGCCGCAGGACCGCCGCGATACGCTCACCATGCGTTACAAAAATACCGATGTGCAGAACCCGACGCCGCACGTGGGTGACTACGTCCGCTTCCGTGCCGATGCGTTCATGTGGACGGATACTTCGAACGGTGTTGCTGCTGGTTCCGATACTCTCCGCATGGCTTCCGATGCCGAAATGCATTGGAACTCCCCGACGGATTACAACTCTACGGCACGCTTGCCGTCTCCGTGGGTGCAGGTCGTGGGTGATGCGAAGATCTCCGTGACGACCATCAGCTTCAACTATGCGAACCAGGAGAATATTACGAGCGCGACTCCGGTCGGTACGGTATTCCCCGTGAAGACGAACGAGAACCTCGAAGACATCAAGGCGAAGTATCCGACGACGCTTGGTCACTTCGTGCAGTCCGACATGGGTGCCATTATCGGGTCCGATGACAGCTACGCTTCTGTCGACAAGAATGAAGTCTACTTCAACTACGAAGTGGATTACTACACCAACCTGGGTGCATTTGTCGCTCGCCAGAGTGGCAAGATCAAGTGCACGGATAAGTTCTTCTCGGCCGATCCTGACCATACGCCTGATGGCATGGGCGACTGCGTGAAGAACCCGCGCAACTTCTTCATTGCCTGGAATATGCTTTCGAAGCAGAAGCGTCTGGTGGGTACTGGCGCCTACATCACCAAGTACAGCTCCTACGTGAAGGTTGGCAACGTGGGCAAGAAGGCCAAGAAGGAACTTACCGAAGTCTGGGGCGTGAAGCGCGGTAAGGGCAAGGTGAAAAAGTAATACGCAGGGTCTCTGCGAGCCCATCGCAGACCTGCATTGCAGTTATCCCCGGCTTGACCGGGGATTTCTTTTTTCTACATTTGTTGCATGCGTAAAATTGCTATTAGCCTGTTTGCAAGCGCCCTCTTGACCCTGGTGTGGGCGGGCGAACCTACCGACATCGATTCCCTTTTCCGTGGCAAGGAATACAAGCCCGAGCTGAGCTCGTCGCTCCGTGACACGACTAATGTATCTTCCCTCCCGGCCAAGACGAAGGAAGGCAAGGAATCCAAGGGCAACGGCTATTATGTGCTGCAGTTCGAGGCCGTGGGTGATTTCGACGCCGCGGAACGCCGCAGGGCGCAGATTGCCGCCTCTACCGGCTACAACATCCAGGTCGTGTTCGATGCCCCGTTCTACAAGCTCCGTGGCGGTGGCTGGACCAGCAAGAAGGCCGCAGACGACAAGGCCCGCGAGTTGTCAGCGTATAATATTAATGCGCTCGTAGTCAAGCTGCGATAATCGCATTCATTGGTCGGTCGCGGCCTTCCCCGTGAACGAAAAAGGCTCGTATTAACGAGCCTTTGTAGTGAAAGCACGCGAGGAACCGGAGGCCCTGCTCCAGAGACGGGGAGCGTGCGGTCTCTAATGCCGCAGACGACAAGGCCCGCGAG
>NZ_JAFZKX010000011.1 GCF_017551775.1 Fibrobacter sp.
CCTCTTCGCTGCCGCTGGTAAGCGCGCCGGCAAGAAGGACCTCGGCCTCATCGCCATGAGCTACAAGAACGTGTACGTGGGCCGTATCGCCCTCGGCGCAAACGACGCTCAGGCCCTGAAGGTTCTCCAGGAAGCAGAAGCACACAATGGTCCGTCTCTGATCATCTGCTACTGCCCCTGCATCAACCACGGTTTCGATCTCAACAGCCAGCTTCAGCACCAGAAGATGGCTGTGGATTCCGGTTACTGGACTCTGCTCCGCTACAATCCGGCTCTCGCCGCCGAAGGAAAGGCTCCGCTTATCCTCGACTCCAAGAAGCCGACGATCCCGGTTGCAGAATACATCTACACCGAAAACCGCTACAAGCAGCTCACCCGTAACAATCCGGAAGTTGCCAAGAAGCTCGCCGACGACCTCCAGAAGGAAGTGGACGCTCGCTTCGCATTCTACGAAGCGATGTCCAAGGACACTGAAGGCCTGATTAGCCTCTAATCGGTTGACGATTAATTAAAACGCCCCGTCACGATGAGTGGCGGGGTGTTTTTTAGTAGCGGGCGTCCACCGCCAAGCGAAGGAGGCTACTCTTAAGTAGCCTTCGAAGCGCGGAGCATTCAACTTCCATAAGTTCTTATATGCGATAGTTGAATGCGGAGTCTCGTACTGACGCTCGCTACGCATTCTACGATGCGATGTCCAAGGACACTGAAGGCCTGATCAGCCTCTAATCGGTTGACGATTAATTAAAACGCCCCGTCACGATGAGTGGCGGGGTGTTTTTTATACAATCACTTGTGGTTATATCTCTTCGAATTGCTGCTTATCATGTACAACAGCACGGCGCAGACCATCGGCATTACATACCCGACATACGAAGAAATTCCCGGCTTTGAAACCAGCAGGTTGTAGAGCGCGTGCACGGTCATGGATAGCGACAAGACGCCCGCAATCCCGGCGAAGGAGAACACCATGTACGTCTTCAGAATCTTGATGCCCTTGGCGATGGCGACCATGGTCACGATATGCATCACTCCGACGGCTGCCCCGCGGACTAGCACATAGCCGAGATGCTGAATGCCGGGCGACAGCAGGTAACAGGAATTCTCGAAGGTCGCAAAGCCGGCTCCGATACCGACAGCGAACAGCTGGATTTTTTCGTTCGACGGATTGAACACGTAAACGCAGAACAGAACGGACAACAGCTTCATGATTTCTTCTATAATCGGGGAAATAAAAATAGAGGTATTTTCTGAATTGAATCCGGATACCAACTGGAAGAAGCCGGCCATATACGCAGACAGAATGCAGACAATCATGCCCGCGATGAATGAGGCTATAATCCGGCGGGCATTCCCGTTGATGAAATGCAGGGAAATCGCCAGCGGAACCACAATGCATATCAGGATGTTTTCAGCATATATCATTGTCGGAAAGTTCCTTTTTAACTGATATGTACATGATTGGAAATGCGACCGTATTTGCGAGGAATGCTACATAGTAGTAGCACTCCGCGCTCGAGAACATGGCGAGGTTAGTCCATAAAAAGAACGTCGAGACCACAAAGATGTCCTTGCTCTGGACACTCTTGATTCCGAGCCATACCATCAGGGCGAATTTCACCACGTAGCTCCCGTACTTCGCGAACGCATATACGGGGCCTTCTGAAATCGGAAGCATTGCAAGCAGGGCAAGGACAACTACGCTTGTCACCGCCGCAAGGCTCAGATTCTTTTGTGACATGGATTTGCGGGAGCGCAAGCCGCGTATCAAGAGCCACAAGAAGTAAATATAAGGAATCCCGAAGAATATATCTTGGAACCACTCCCCCGACCAGACAATCCATAACACGATATTGGCAACAGTGTAGAGGATGGCAAACAGAATTTCCCCGGGAACCTTCTTGTGGTTCTTCAATACCGAATCCAATCCCACCGACAAAAGCAGTATGGCCGCGCATTCCGCAATTTCATTCGCGGCAATGGGCATTCGCGTACCGGGATTTACAAGGTCGTAAGCAATCCAATACAGATTGCTCAGAAGGAAACTCACCATTGTCAACACGAAGAAAATCGGAAGGATGCTTTTTTTACCGAAAGGCATCATCCCGATGGATTTCGCAATGACAACAGCTAGAATGCAATTTTGAATTATGCTCCCCAAGACATCGACCAGCGTCTCGTCACTCATTCGGGGAACTCTCCCGTTTGATCTTTATCAGATGCAATACCAGTTGAGTCGCCGCAACTCCCAGAAAGAAAGAAATTATACCGATGATTATATACCCTACGTATCCCATGAGTTACCAATCCTTTCATAGGCAAGGCGCAGGGCTTCTTTTCCCCTGGCCAAAAGATTATATGTCTGCTTGATGTTTTTTCTTATGATTCTGCAAATCTGTTCCGGTTTCAAGTTCTCGAAACACTGAAGGAACAGAACTTGCCTGTAGTTCGCGTCGATTGATTCCATCGCTTGATACAACTGCTTGTCCCTTTCGTTATTCAGCAGGATTGTGGCCGGCTGAAGGCTTGCATCGGCCTGCACGTTGTTCAAAAAGTCATTTTCCGAGGATATGTATTTGATTTTGCGTTTTCGCAAATAGTGCAACGCCTGGTTCTTGGCGATGGCATAGAGCCAGGTTTTGAACGAAGCGTTATCTTTCTCTTTGTAGCGGCTCGTTCCAGACGCCAATATCGCAAACGTATCCATCATCAGTTCTTCGGCGTCGTCTATGTTTTGAATAAACCCATGAATAAATAGGACTAGGCTGTCCCTGTATTTATTAAATAGATCTTCAAGAGCGTCTTGGTCGTTGTCGACAAGAAAACGAGTATATAGCAGTCCGTCGTTGTCAGGCATTGACTGGTTCTCCGTTTTCGATGGCAGGTGCTTTTTTAATCAAAAATGACATTCTTACCGAACTTACAACAAACTTAAATTAAGCATACGTTAGTTTGTACACAGAATATACTTTAACAAAATAGCAAAGTCAAGAACTTTTTTTTGAGCGGTTTGTGAATTTATTCAAAAACTCAGGAAAAGTAAAAGAACGACAGCACACGTTGAAATACGAGTGTAATACAAAAATTAAACAAGATAATTCTGATATGATTAAATAGCAGGTTGTACCAAGCAAACGTGATATTTTTTTTACATAAAGTAAAGAGTAATAAACCCGCTTCGTGTAATTAAATTAAAGGAGAGCAAAAAACGGAACTCGAATATGAAATACACGACAGAAAGAGCTTTGTGTGAAATCAAGCGGCGTGCCAAAATAATCAAGCTAAGGCATGATAGAAAGATTACAAATATCCTTACCGCATCCGCCAGCTTTTGTCTGATAGCCCTCTTTGCCGTTATAAGCATCTTCTCTAATTCTCGAGTTTCCGGTGTTCAATCCGAATACGGAGCCTTTATTCTACCGGCCGAGGCCGGTGGATACGTGCTGGTCGCTGTTTTGGGTTTTGTTCTGGGAGTTTGCGTGACGCTTATAATTAAATATTCGAAAAAAAAACACTAAAAAATACATCTCAAAAAAAGCGGCAGAATGCAAATTTCTGCCGTTTTTTATATGGTAAATTGAACTTCTTATAATACACGCAATTAGTCGTGCTGTTCCCGAAGCATTGCATCTTTTTCCCTTATTTTATAAAATATTTATCGAGTCAGCCGGCGCTGCAATGCCCCCTATAAAAAAAACATATGAAACGGAGCTTTTAAACCGTCTCATATGCCGTTCCCCCCCAGAACTAAGAATTTTGGTGTGCAAATATGACCGCAGGACAGCTAGACCTGCGCGGCAGCGAGGTTGAAGGCCTCGGGATAGGCCTTCGCGGCGCAATTGTCGCAGAGCACGCGCATGCGTGTTTCTGCGAGCGTATTCACGCGCACCTGTTCGCCGCAGTGGGCACATTTGTTGATGAACACCACGGAATGATTTTCTACGACAGGAGCAGATTCCTTCGCCAGCACGGGTTCGCCGAGACGGCTCACAGTGTTGCGGAAGGTGATCTTGCCATCGGCATCTTGCACGATTTCGCGAGAGAGGCAGCACTTGAAGCTGCGGCCCTTGCGGTTACGCATGCGGAAGATGAACTGCGTCTGCGAAAGATTGTCGCAGCTGCTGAAGGTTTCCCAGTCGCCACGGTAACGGTAACAGTCGGTGATGTAATGCCACACGACTTCGGATTCGGTGAATCCGAACATGCGGCAGAACCGCTTGTTTCCCGAAAGGATTCGGCCGCTCTGGTTGACTTCGAATCGAGCGATATCGAGGTTGTTTTCGTTGTCGATCATTTTGCACCTCCCTTGAGATAGTAGCGGTAAAGCACATCGGATTCTCCTATGGCCGTTGTACTCAACCGTACATCGTCTAGTTTGAGATTCACATCTTCCTTGCCGAAGAATATCGGCTCGGTCGACGTGCCTATCTGCGTTACCGAGACTGCCTTTTCGGCGGTCTTCACCCCATTTATGTATAACGCAGAGGTTTTCCCGTCCCAAATCGCTGTCACATAAATCCATTTGTCGAAATAAATGTAGTCGACAAAGACCGCGTCTTCGCATTCGAGAGAATTGCTGGAGCCGTCGGCGATGAAGAACCCGAGCGAGACCTCTTCGCGGTCGCATTCGCCCTGCACGAGCGCGAGACTGAACACGTCGCTGTCTTCGCTGGAACCGAACCCGAGCTTACCGATAATGTTCCTGCGGTAATTCTTGGATTCGGGGTCTTCGATGTTTATCCAAGCTTCGATCGTCAAGGACTTTGCGCTGTCCAGAATGCTGCGTTCGCCTTCAATGACTCCGAACTGGTCACTGCCGTAGAGCGCGAGCGCCTTGTTGGCCGGACCGTCTTCGAGGGAGTCCACGCCATAGAGCAGGATGCCTTCTGTACCTCCGCGGGCGTCGTCCACCTTCTTGGTGTCCTTGTCCGTATTGGCGAGGTAATCCATCGGCCACCAGCTCCTGAGTCCGTATTCCGGAGAAAGCGGGAACAGCAGTTCGCTCGAGTCACGCTCTTCGCCGGTAATCACGATAGAATTGGACGGTGCCGAAGAGGATGCCGTGAGCGAATCGTCCGATTCGTCGGAATCTTTTTGTTCGGCGAGATCATAGCCTATGGAGTTGTTTTCGAACAATCCTGTGGGCATGGGGCCGCGGAACGTGATGGAAGACTCCATGTTGGTCACGATGTACACTGCATTGTTGTAATGTACCGGGTCCGGGGACTTCGCGTACAGCGGAACGACGCCGTAAGGAATGTTCTTGAAAGAGAACTTGCCGTTTTCGTCGGTCGTGGTTTCCCAAGGGGACCCCGGGATGTAAATCTTGATGCCGCTGGTTGTGGTGTCGGGACGGAGATAGAAATTGCCCGAGACCGGTTTTGTCTTTTCGAGCTGCGCGGTGAGGGTCTGCTCGGTGCCGTCGAAAGTCAGGGTGCTGTAGTAGGCGAAGCTGTCCTTCGTCGCACTGAGGCCGTATTGCCCTTCGCGGATAATCGGAAATCCGAACTTGCCTTCGGAATCGGTCGTGTCGGAGTAAACGAGCGTATCGACCACGAAATGACGCGCACATACAGAAATACCGACCATGGCGTTGCCCGCATCATCGAGAAGAACGCCTGCGACAGTATTCGTTTCTTCGCTGATGCCGCCCGAAAGCTGCGGCCCGCATGCGGTCAAAACGATGCTGGCGGAAACGCCGGCAATCAACGCACATGCATTCACTATGCGAAGCAGATTACGCATTGTTACCCCTCCCCTTAAACTTCTTGGTCAGCGGGAACAGCTGGATGTTGAGGCGGTAAACGCGGTCTTCATCCGTATCCTGCATGACAATCGACGCGACACGGCGGCGGAAATCCTCTATTTCCTTTGCGATGCGGCCGTATGCATCTTCAGAAATGCCCACCGTAAGGCCAGAGATGTCGCGTTCGTTCACTGGTACTTCGTCCAGTGAACGAACCGCGAGCTCTCCCATCTGGCGGTGCATTTCACGCACCGAGAGGCTTGTGACCTCTATGTTACCGGTGGTTATCGCCTTGGACGACTGTTCGAATCTGCCTTTGGAATCCTTGTTCAGGAGCCCGACTTTTTCCAGGAGCTTAAGTGCCTTCTTCACTTCAGCGGCCTGGGTGTCGAACGCGAGCATGTCGGCCACCTGCGCCGGGGTGGCTTCTGGAACCTGCGGAGCGAGTTCACGCAGCACAGGATTGATCCAGGACTCGTAGTAGTCGTACTGATCCTCACCCACGAGGGTCATTTCGTTTTCCTTGGCGATGGCGCGGAGTTCCTTGAAGACCTCCTTTTTCTTCGAGGAATCCTTTTCTTGGTTGAAATTGACGAGGGCTCGAAAATATTGCAAGTCTGCTCCGACAAGGCCCATGGCGTTAGCCACGCGCTCGATGCCCACGTCACTCAGGTTGGTCTTGCCATCGCAAACCAGCTTGAGGAAAACGGGAGAGGAATATCCGGCCGCCTTGGCGAAGTCACGCCAGGTGAACCCGGAGCGGATTTTGCGCTCCGTATAGAAGTCACGCACATACAGGCGATAATTCTGGTATTCCATCACACGTTTCATACAATTGAATATATACTCTTTTTTTTCGAAGTGCAATAGGTTCATGATACAAAAATCAAATTTTTTACGAAAATAGAGCAATTTTTCTCCTTTTTTACGTTTTTCGTTGTTTTTGCCATGATACAAATGTGTTGAAAACGTATGATATTATACACTAGAATATTGCGGAAGGGAATATTTTTGTGATGTAAAGCGATAGAAAACGACAAGAAAATTCGTCCAAAAACGAAAAAAAACGACGGATTTTACCAATCCGCCGTCATGATACAGCAAAAAAATGTGAGCAAGCCCCTAAATCGGGCCGGGAGCGCTATCCTGCGACGTCCTTGACGACCATGATACCGCCCTTCTCGATCTTCGGATAGCTGCGCATGCCTTCCCCGCCCTTGCCGCGGTCGAGCACCTCTTCGAGCTCGCCCTTCACGTTGTACAGGTGCAGTTCCCACGGGCCGTTCGGGGCGTTGAAGTAGCCGGAGTTCTTCTGCACGTTGCGCTGGAAGGTGCGGTTGAGCCTGTCGGCGATGCTGCGGGCCTGCACGAGGCTGATGTCGGCGAGGGTCCACGATATCGGGCTTCCGCCCATGTCGAAGATGAGCAGCGCGTCGGAGTCGGTGTCTTCCTTCATGGTGAATTTCCAGCTGAAGTTCTGCCAGCTCGTGCTCAAGTCCAGGATACGTCCGTTGGCGTACGGCGTGTATTCCTGCGTGTCGCGCTTGATGTTCACGTTGAGCGTGCGGGGCTTGTCGGCCTTCGCGCGCATGCTGAAGATGTAGGTGATTCCGTTGCGCAGAACCAGGTGCTGCTTGAACTGCAGGCCCCAGGTTTCCTTGCCCGCCTGCTTGATGTCGAAGTGTATCGCGCCGTCGCGGGCCGAAACTTCGGCCTTGCCGCCCCAGAAGTCGGTGGTCCAGCCGTCAAGCGGGTTCTCTGCGGAGAAGTCTCCGTTCTCGATGATGTTCGCGCCGCCTCCCTGCGAGCCGGTCGTGAAATCCTTGTTCTGGATGAAGTTCGGGATGACGCTTGTGTTCTGGATTCCGAGCGGGCTGTCGATGGCGACTTCCTTGCCCCAGCCGACAAGCGTGTTGTACGAGCCGTGCTCCGTCATGTCCATCTCGGGGCAGTCGGAGTTGCCCGGGCCCCAGCTCCAGCAGAGCCAGCCGATGCTCAGGCGTTCGCACTCGCTCATGATGTGCTTGTAGGGAATCTCGCGCACTCCGGCCACAGCCATCGGTGCGAATTCGCCCACCACGAGCGGGATGTTCGCTTCGATAGATTTTTCGAGGCACACGGTGACGCGCTCGGCGACGTTGGAAAAGCCTGTAGCTTCGGGGTCGTGGCGTTCGCTGGGCCACCACATGTGGATGGAGAACAGCAGGTTGTGTTCCGGGTCCGCCTGCAAGAGCTTCGGGCCTACGGCGAGCAGGTTCTTCTCGTTCTGGCCCCAGTTGTCGGCGTCAATCATGATGGGCACGCGGATTGCTGCCGCGCGCATCTTGGTGACAATCAGGTTGTAGACGTCGAAGAATTCCTCGGGCGGCACTTCGTGGGAACCGGGTTCGTTGCCCACGTTGAGGATAAGGTATTCCTGGTGGTTGTTGATCATCTGGAGCATTTCGTCGCGCAGCCAGAAATCGACCACTTCGGGCAGCTTGTCCCAGTTGCCGGTGGTATCGTGCAGTTCGACGATGGGAATCATCCCGTTGCTGATGCTCTGGGCGACGATGGAATCGAGGTCGCTGATGCGCCCGCGGGTGTTCCAGACGATGCGGACGCAGTTCGCGCCGGTCTTCGCCATTTCGGGAATTGTTTTGCCTTCGCGGTCGGTCCAGATGAACATGTGGTTTATGCCGCGCAGGATGACCTTCTCGTTGTCCTTGCTGTAGAGGAAACGGTCCTGCACAAAGAAACCTGGTTTGGCGGTGGCTATGTTCATGCCTAAAAACTCCAAAATCTTGTTTTTCGCATATAAATATATATAAATGGGCTGAAAAATGGGCTATAAACGGCAAAAATGGGAATACTTTGCAAATCCAGCGCTATTTTTTTATATTTGAGATATCCTGATATCTATCGGGGGTGCCTGGTTTGCCTCGCCTATCGCTACTCGCGTTAGGCTCGCCCTACGGGCCTTTCGCAATCTGCGATTGCTCAAGGGCTTAAACGCTCCCACTTGGTCGCGTTTAATCGACGAGTCTCAACCAGATCACCCCCGGTGAAACACCGGGGGTGATCTGGTTTCGACAGGGTCGCTGAAGTGTTAGTTGCAAGCCGAGGTCTCAGACGAGGGCACTCGTAAAAAAGTCTGAAAAAAAAATAAGTGCTGACGAAAACTACGCACTCGCTGCCTAATTAGCGGCAACGCCGGGCCTCATTCCGCTCCCATCGGGATGTACGTCCGGACGAAATATGGGATAGGATTCTCGCATGCCTGGGGCTAGAGTCCGAGATTCACTAGGCTGGTCAAACTCTGCGCCGACCTTCTTGGGCGTGGACAAGACGAGATCTTAAATGCGAAGGGAAAGCTTGTAGGAATGGACATGGACGTGATTTTGGACAGGGGTTCGACTCCCCTCACCTCCACGAAAGGGCTGGCGCAATGCGCCTGCCCTTTCGTGTTTTTACAAAAACCGCTCGCTCGTCATATCTGGCAATGAAACCTCCGGTTTCTCGCTCACTCTCGCCCACACGGCCTGTTAATACAGGCCGCTTAGGGCTCACGGAAAGCTGAAATAATGGCTCCATACAGCAGGGCCTTTTTTTGGAGGTGAGGATTTAGAGACCGTTCGTTCTACATCCCGGGCATTGAATTCTCCGGATTCTCACTCACTTTCGCAACCACGCCTCGTTAGATAAACCTAAGCCGAGTACAGCAGAAACAAGTTTACTTGTTTCTATTGTTGAGGCGCCGGTTTATGCGATATAATCGCAATACGAGGCGCTTGTTGCTCACAGAAGACCGTTCGTTCGTCGTCTCGGGGTTATTTATGGAAATGCAGGCGCGAGCCCTCGACTAATCGGAGCCATTTTTCTATCTTTTCGCGCGAAAAATAAATGAGGTAACTATGCTTTTCAATTTCGACATGATCCAGGGCGTCTATGCCCGCATTCCCGCCCGCGTTGAAGCTGCCCGCAAGCAGCTGGGCCGTCCGCTCACCCTCGCCGAAAAGATCATCTACAGCCACTTGATCGACGGCGCCGAGAATAGGACCTACGAACGCGGCAAGGATTTTGCCGAATTCCACCCGGACCGCGTCGCCATGCAGGACGCCACCGACCAGATGGCCTTGCTTCAGTTCAC
>NZ_JAFZKX010000012.1 GCF_017551775.1 Fibrobacter sp.
AAATTCTTCTTCCGGTCGGGAGTGCGGCAAAGCCGTAAAGATCCGTACCGTTGTTGTCAGGCGTTCCGGCGTAGTTCCATCCAGTCAACGCCTTGAGTGGTTCACCAGATACAGGGGCAGTTCCTAACGCCACGCTCAACAGTCCCCATTCATAGATTGACGGCAAATGCCAGCCGTCAGGGCAAATTCCCTGCACAGCGCGATCAAGTCCGCACGTCTTGCCATAACCGCAAACCAACGGTTCCTTCGAATCGTTCGCCAAGGCAACAGAGTCAATTGCCGCCGCCCAGCTGTAATAACGGCCGCTCACCTTGCAATTTTTTTCATTATCCTGATAGCACCAGTTGCCGCCCTTCAAGCTCGGCGTCTTGACGCTATCGGCATAGTTCAGGTTCTCCGCCATCCACACCTGCGAATAATTTGAGTCTGGCACTTCAATTTTCACGATCTTATACACTTGATTGTCACGCGGGTCGACCATCGAGTCGTACTTGATATTCGGATTCAGGCGGGCGTCCTTGGGCACATTCCAGCTCCACCCATCGGCATCTGCAGAACTGCTACTCGATTTTGCAGAGCTGCTGCTCGATTTTGCGGAACTGCTGCTGGATGACGCAGCAGATTTACCCTTCACGCAGCGGACGGAGAGCACCAAGTTCCTAGCGGCGTAGCTCGGCAAATCTACATCGACTTTGTCATAATCCAAGTTTATCGCATACGCGCATTCAACACCAAGCTGCAGAGAATTTTCGCTGCACTCCGTAGAGCCCCAGAAAAACGTAGTGTAACCCTCGCCGCCGTAGATGCCCGCGTTGCCGATGCCGGCAGGCAGCGCCGAAAAGCCGAAAGAGTCCGTGCCGTTGCCGCTTTTGCCATCATCGTCGTTCCAGCCGCTGGTAGACTTCAGTTTAGTGCCGGCATCTTTTTCACCGCCCACGGCCTTGATTAAATTCACGAAATCAGTTTCGTCGGGCAGACGCCAGCCCTCGGGGCAAGCATTCATCGCCGCATCCCATATATAAAGGCGGCCATACTTGTCGCAGTACTTTGACGAATCGTCATAGCAGAAACTATTGTCTGTTTTGTAGTTCAGGTTTTCGGCCATCCAGACCTGGTCACCGATTGTTACGGTCCTGTAAACCTGGCCGTCGCGGGTATCCGTCAGGGTATTCTTTTCGGCATTGTACGTCGTGTCTTGGGAAGAACTGCTGGATGTCATGCCGGACTCCGTTCCGGCATCACCGTTTTTACTACTGCTCGACTTCGGTGTGACGATTAAGACAACGCTGTCGCCGTCCGCGTAGGCTTCGATGAACTTCTCGAAGGCGGGTACGGTATCTCCGAGGTCCCAAGCTTCGACATTCTTGCGGATGGAATCAAGCCCGCCGTTCGCCGTGACCTCGATAGCCCATTCCGAAATCGTTTTTTTCGTGCCGGAATCTTTCCACTTGCCGGTTTCCACGAACGAGTCCACGAACTTTTCCATGCGCTTTACAAGTCCCGCGTCGTCCGTTTCGGCCTGCATCATCACGCTCACGGCAAGCAGCGCCGCGTTCTCATCGCCCGACTCGAAGATGTTCAGGTTTTCGAACTCCACGAAGTCGCCCTTGATGTCGAATGCCGCAAGCACTTCCTCTTCGGCCTGCGCCTTCGCTTCCGCGAACTTCTTGTCCTTCTCCGTCACGAGGAACATCAGGCGTTCGTATTCCAGTTCCGTAAGCACGTTGATGTTCACGTTCTTGCGGTCCTTGAGGTCGGTCAGTGCGTGCAGCGTCAACTTTTCCGAAGACTTCTTTCCGGAAATTTCGTTGCGGTAGACACCCGTCACCTCGAACAGCGCACACGTGGACTTGAGTGTAACATCCTCGACAGTAAAGTCGCCCTTGTCGCTCTTGACTTTGCCCTCAAAAATTTCGTCCGTAAATTTGAGCGTCTTGCAGTCGATTCCCTGCACAGTCACCGCAGCGCCCTTCACGAACGGGCCCTTCTGCGTCACGCCCGCCACGTTCAAATCGGCGATGATGCCCGCATCCTCCGTAGAGCCGCCCGCAGTCTTGTTGCCATCGAAGCACGCTGTCACAAAAACCGATGCCAACGCGAGCAACATAAACCAATTATTTTTCATCTTGTTCTACTCCCTTATTTTTTGAATCCTCTTTCTTTTCCAGGCGTTCGCTCAACGGAAACAGCTGCAAGTTCATGCGGTAAACCTGTTCGGTCTCGTCGTCTTCCGTCGCAATCGCCACAATGCGGCGGCGGAATTCCGCAATCTCTTTCCTGATCCGTTCATACGCATGGCGCGTAAGCCCGAGCGTAAGCCCCGACATGTCGCGCTCCGAAAGCGGCAAGTCCAAAGCTTTCACCGCAAACTCCCCCATCTGGCGCTGCATATCGCGAGCCGCCACCGGCACCGCATCCACGGGCCCCATCGACACGGACTTTTCCGTCTGGTGGTAATTGCCGTTCCTGTCCTTCTTCAGGAGATCGGCCTTCACCAGAAAATCAAGCGTCTCGGAAACCTCCGCCGCAGAAATCTTCGACTTGCAGGCATGCGCGATTTCCAGCGGTTTCGCCCCCGGCATGTGCACCGCCAGTTCGCGGATAACCGGATTTTTCCATGACTTGAAGTAATCGAATTCCTCACTCCCGAGCACGCGTACCTTGTGCGCCTGCGCCAACGCGCAACGTTCCTCGAAGGCCGCACGCTTCGCCTTATCCCCCTTGGCATGCGCATACGAAACCATCAGCACGAAATACGTGCTCTCGAAACCCGCAAGTCCCATGGCGTTCGCAACCGAGCCGGCCGCACCGATGCTCAGGTTCTTCTTGCCTTCGCAGACATATTTCAGGTAAACCGCCGACGAGAAACCGGCATCGCGCGCAAAATCGCGCCACGTAAAAGCCGAGCTGCGCTTGCGTTCATCGTAGTAATCTTGGATGTACTTACGATAATCGGTATATTCAACGATATCCTTCATAGGTACAAATATAGGTTCTGAATAGTCCTTTGGAACACAAAATTTGCGTTTTTAAGCTAATTTTACCATTTTTTGCATTTTTTCAAAGATTTTCAATATCTAGAACACAAAACCTGTGTCCCCAGGACACAAGAAAACGGCGATTGAGGCACAAGGCCGCAATGACAACGGCAATCCTTGTATTCTAAGAATACAGAAAACCCCGCGGCATTTCGTCCGCGGGGGCTTTCAAGGCGCAACCACTAAAATTAATCCTTAAGGCATCGAATAGACATTCCATCATCCTTATCGTGATCGAGCAGGCGGGCATTATCGTAGCCGGCGTACAAGTTCACGTAGCTCGCGTTGTCGCTATTCTTCTCTATAGAACTCCAGAAGTTCGCGTGATCGCCCAAATAGTTGTAGTAGGCGCCTTCACCGTACCAGATGCCGGCAGGCAATGCAGTAAACGAGTAATCATCTGTACCGTTGCCGTCATCGTTCCAGCCGCTCGTCGATTTGAGCTTTTGGGCCGCTGTAGATTGACCTCCGACCGCATCAAACAACGTTTTAAATTCATCTATTGTCGGCAGGTGCCAGCTCTCAGGGCAAGCATTCATCGCTGCGGCCCAGGTGTACAGCCGACCATACGTTGCACAATATTCAGTAGAATCTTTATAGCAGTAACTACTGTCCATTTCATAGTTCAGGTTCTCCGCCATCCACTCTTGGCCACCAACCTTTACGGTCTTGTATGTCTGACCGTCGCGGGCGTCCGTCAAAGTACCGTATTTACTTTTGTCCTTTACGCAACGGACCGACATTCCATCGCCCTTATCGTGATCGAGCATGCGCGCATTATCGTAGCCAGCATACAAGTTCATGTAGTTCGCGTTGTCGCTATTCTTCTCTATAGAACTCCAGAAGTTTGCGTGATCGCCCAAGTAGTTGTAGTATTCGTCTTTACCATACCAGATGCCGGCAGGCAACGCAGTAAACGAGTAATCATCTGTACCGTTGCCGCCATTATTCCAGCCGGTCATCGATTTGAGCTTTTTGCCCGCTGTAGACTGACCTCCGACCGCATCGAACAACGCTTCAAATTCATCTGTTGTCGGTAGGTGCCAGCTTTCAGGGCATGCTCTATTCGCCTCAGCCCATGTGTAAAGGCGACCGTACGTTGCACAATATTCAGCGGAATCTTTATAGCAGTAACTACTGTCCATTTCATAGTTCAGGTTTTCCGCCATCCACTCCTGGTCACCAATCGTTATGGTCTTGTATGTCTGGCCGTCGCGGGTGTCCGTCAAAGTACCGTATTCACGCTTGTCCCTTACGCAACGGACCGACATTCCATCGTCCTTATTGTGGTCGAGCATGCGGGCATTATCGTAGCCGGAGTACAAGTTCATGTAGTTCGCGTTACCGCTATTCTTCTCTATAGAACTCCAGAAGTTCGCATGATCGCCCAAGTAGTTGTAGTATTCGTCTTGACCGTACCAGATGCCAGCAGGCAACGCCGAGAACAAGAAATCATCCGTGCCATTGCCGTTATTATTCCAGCCGCTCGTCGATTTAAGTTTTTTGGCCGCCGTAGATTGGCCGCCGACCGCAGTGAACAACGTATCAAATTCATCTGTTGTCGGCAGGTGCCAGCCTTCAGGGCATGCTTCATTCGCAGCAGCCCATGTGTAAAGGCGACCGTACGTTGCACAATATTCAGCGGAATCTTTATAGCAGAAACTACCGTCTATTTCATAGTTCAGGTTCTCCGCCATCCATACCTGTTCGCCAATCTTTACAATCTTGTATGTCTTGCCATCGCGGGTGTCCGTCATGGTAAGGTTTTCAGCCGGCAAACCGGCCTTAGGCTTTTCAGATTCAGGAATTACATCCTGATTTTGAGCCGATGAATCGGCCCCAAAATTTTCAACAACCTTTTCAAATTCAGGAATTTCATCGGATCCACTCCACCTCGACAGGTTTTTGCGGACAGATTCAAATTTGCCATCGCCCTTGGCCGCACTCGCCCAATCCGACATTTCCGTTTTCGTCTTTTCATCGTTCCATTCGCCAGTCTTCGCGATAGACGAAGCGACGGCATCCATTCGGTCTGTCAAATCCTTGGCATCCAAATCCGATTGCAACAGCACACTCGTCGCAAGGAGTGCCGAGTTTCCATCGCCCTTTTCATAAATGCTCAAGCCTTCGAACGACTCAAAGAGATCCGTTATACCTAACGAGGCAAGGACTTCCTTTTCAGCCTGTTTTTTCGCATCGGCAAAGGACATTTTTTCTTTAGAGACAAGATTCATCACTCGCTCGTATTCCAATTCCGTAAGCACGTTGATATTAACAGTCTCCCTGTCACTCAAATCCGTGAGCGCATGGAGCGTCAACTTTTCCGAAGATTTTTCACCAGTAAATTCATTGAGGTAATAACCGGAAACAGTGAACAAAACACAAGATGCCGAGAAGTTCACATCGTCAATGCCAAAGTCGCCCTTGTCGCTATTGACCTTTCCCGTGAATTGCTCGTTCGTGTATTTCATCGTCTTGCAGTCAACTCCCTGCGCAGTCACCTCAGAACCCTTCACGAACGGGCCCTTTTGCGCCAAGCCAGCCACATCCAGGTTGGCGACAATACCCTTGTCTTCTGTAATACCGCCCGAAATACTCTTGTTTTCGGAATCGGAACATGCGGCCAGCATAGCCAACGCGCCAACAAACGCAATAGCCGAACTATTCTTGATTATACTCTTCATGATCTCTTCCTTTTTTTTGACGTAACCCTTTCTTTTTGTTTTAAGCACTCACTTATCGGAAACAACTGCATGTTCAATCGGTACACTTGATCCGTATCGTCGTCTTCGGAAACAATTGCCATAATGCGGCGGCGACAATCAGCAAGTTCCTGCTTGATGCGTTCGTAAGAGCGACGCGTGATTCCCATGGTAAGGCCCGACATGTCGCGCTCCGATTGCGGGAAACTGAGCGATTTAATCGCAAGTTCACCCATTTGGCGTTGCAAATCGCGCGCCGCGATTGGTACCGCATCTACATCGCCAATAGAAACCGCTTTTTCGGTCTGCAAAAAATTTCCCTTAGCGTCTTTTTTCAAGAGCTTCGCACGCAGTAAAAAATCCAGCGTCTCGGAGACCTCGGCCGCAGTAATCGCCGGCCTACAGGCTTTCGCCATTTCAAGCGGCTTTGCCCCCGGCATGTGCGGAGCGATTTCACGAAGCAACTGATTTTTCCACGATTTAAAATACTTGTACTCTTCTGCGCCCAGCACGCGCACCTTATGCGCCCTCGCAAGCGCACACCTTTTCTCGAACGCCGCAGTTTTTTCTGCGTCCCCTTTTGCATGCGCATACGAAACCATCAGCACAAAGTACGTATGTTCAAACCCAGCGAGCCCCATGGCATTTGCAACAGAACCAGCGGCACCCACACTCAAGCTCTTTTTCCCTTCACAAACATACTTCAGATAAACTGCCGACGAAAAGCCCGCCTTTTGAGCAAAATCCCGCCAGGTAAACGACGAACTGCGCTTACGTTCGTCGTAATAGTCCTGAATAAACTTGCGGTAATCGGAGTATTCTATGATTGCTTTCATGATTACAAATATAGCCAAATAACACATTTTAGAACACAAATTTGGCGATTTTATTCTAATTTTACCAATTTCACAAAAATTTCGAAAAATTAAGCAAAAACAAGAACACACCGTGTGTTCCAGGAACACAAAGAAACGGCGATCGCGGCACAAGGCCGCGATGACAATAACAAATTCATGTTCCAGGAACACAGAAAAACCCCGCTAGCATCCTAGCGGGGTCTTTTCTCTCTCCTTATCAGGCAATCTTTATTCAGAAACCTTACCGTGGTCCAGTTTTTTCTTGTAATAGGTCACAATCGCGATATGATAGTAATAGTCATAATACCAGTCGCCCAATATCACAGCATCACCATACTTAGAGGCTTCCACATCCACCGAGACATCATATTTGGCAATATCCGTCTCATAGATGTAGTAATACTTTTTTTCAGCAGAGTCTACTTTGTCCAAGACAAATCCCTTTTCTTCCAGAACGCCTCTCAGATATTCAACACTATCTGCAAGCATTTTCAGTTTCTCTTCATCTGCCGGATCATCCATAGTCTCCGTCGTCAACCGTTTCTTATATACACTACGGTAAACATACCATAAAGTACTTTGCAAGCTGTCGTTCCAAGATACCTTGTTCACGGATGTCGCGAAGTCCTTGAGAAAACTCATTTCTTCCGGCAATTCCGTTTCGTAGCGCATAGAGCTAAAATCCGTCGTAGGCACCTCTTCAAAACCATCCCTCAATATGACTACTTTAATATCGAAACTAATGCGATACGATGCGGCAGAATACCATTTGGTGATTGCAACCTTGTACACGACATTCCCGTCTTTTTTCTGGTATACATACGACGTGTCGTCATATATTTTATCCAAAGAATCGTTCTTTACGCTATTTTCGAAAGCAAAGCCCTTCTTTCCCAACGTTTCCACAAGAGCCGATATCGCGGAATCCCTAATACTTCCAGAATCAAATCCCTTCGCAGGGCTGAAGAGCCATACTTCCTGCTTACCGTCTCCATAGCTGACATAACCATTTCTTACGTAAGCCGAATCCAAGAACGACAGCGGCTGCGGCACAGCCTTGACAGCACCTTCCGCGAACGGGTTGTAGATGGAACTCGACGAAGCAACGCCAGAAGAGCTCGATTCAACATCAGATTCACCAGAGGTTTTCCTCTTCTTGCCTTCACCCTTAACACAACGTACAGACGCATAATGCAGTTCCGTCACATACATACCAGTATAAGCGTAGGGCAACGGTTTTTGTTTAAAGAGCAACGCCAAGGGGCCGTCAAACGAATACATCATTATATAATTCGGTTCAGTAATCGTCGCCGTCCACAAATACGTAAGCGAATCCAAGCCTATGCATCCCTCTCCCGTACGGCACACCCCCGCACCGATAATATCCAGTCCGAACTTGTTCGAGGCGTTCAGTTTTTCGTGATAATCATCCCAGTCATACGGCAGCAAACTGGAACTCAAACTTTCTCCGTCGCCGTATTTCTCGGCAAACGCAAAGAGCGTATCCCATTCAGCCTCTTCAGGAACATGCCAGCCATCGGGACACACTCCCTGACGGGGGTGGAAATCGCTGCGAAGCCTCAAATTGCTCAATCCCCTTTCAAACGCCTGCTCCGTAGTGTCCAGGACCTGCACCAAATTATACAGGCGCCCAAACTTTTTGCAGTTTTCACTGTTGTCGCCATAGCACATGCTACCTTCAACCGCATAGTTCAGGTTTTCGGCCATCCACTCTTGCGAGCCCAATTTAACAGTCTTATAAACTTTCCCATCACGGGCATCCGTAAGCGTGCCAAAAACGGGTTCTCCCGATTCACTTGACGAACTGGCATCACCCTGAGAACTCATCGAAGAACTCGACTCCGGTTCGTCACCCGGAATATGCCAGCGGCCCTTTTCGCACACGAAGTATTCGTTGTACAATGCGCTGAGCTTGTTTATGTTGCGCTTGGTCTCGTTTTCACGTTTGTCATTGCAAACGCCGAGTCCATAATTTTCCCACCAGAAGTTGGACACGTACTTTTCGAATGCGGGCACGGTATCGGCGTACTTCCAGTCTTCCACGTTCTTGCGCACCTTCGAAAGCGAGCCCTTCAAGTCAACATCGCAAGCCCAGTCCGCAATCGCGGCCTTGGTGTCGGCATCGTCCCAGCTGCCGCCTTCCGCAAGCGAGATGCTAAACTCGCCAATGCGCTCGGTAAGCCCCGCCACATCCACGTTGCTCTGCATCAATACGCTCACCGCGAGCAGCGCCGCATTCCCGTCGCCCGACTCGAAGATGTTCAGGTCTTCGGATTCGCCGAAGTCCCCCTCGATCCCGAACGAAGCCAGAATTTCTCTTTCCGCCTGCGCCTTCGCATCGGCGATGGACATCTTCTTCTTGGAAACCAGGTACATCACGCGTTCGTATTCCAGGTGCGTGAGCAAGTTGATGTTCACCTTTTTCCTGTCGCTCAAATCCGTCAGCGCCCGCAGCGTCACCGTACCCGAAGACTTCTTGCCAGAAATCTCGTCGCGATAATAACCGTTCGCTTCGAGAATCGCATACTGCGATTTCAAATCGATGTCCTTGATAGCAAAGTCACCCTTGTCGCTCTTGATGGAACCCTTGAAGCTCTTGCCGGTCTGTTTGAGCGTAATGCCGTCCAGTTCCTGCACGGTCACCGCGGAACCCGTAACGAACGGGCCCTTCTGCGAAACACCGGCCACTTCCCTGTCCTCGACCGCGATAATGCCCGAATCGCCCGAAGCGCCGCCAACGATGTCCTTGCCATCCGATTCGCCATCGGAACACGCCCAGAACATGGCCCCCGCCGCAAGGCACCCCAAAACTCGATTCCACTTCATAATCGACCTCTTTTTGCACTTTTTCATGAGAATTTCTCCCTTTAAAATCCTTTTTTATTTCCCAGGCGTTCGCTCATCGGGAAGAGTTGCATGTTCAGACGGTACACGCGATCGGCCTCGTCTTCTTCGGTGGCAATCGCCACGACGCGCCGATAGAAATCCTTCATTTCCTTTTTTATCCGTTCGTAAGCACGATCCGTGAGGCCAAGCGTGTAGCCCGACATGACTCGCTCCGAAAGCGGCAGGTTCAACGACTGCACGGCAAACTCCCCCATTTGCCGTTGCAAGTCGCGAGCCGCCACCGGCACCGCATCCACGTTCCCCATCACGATGGCCTTGTCCGTCTGCACGTAGTTTCCACTCCTGTCCTTCTTCAGGAGTTTCGCCTTCACCAAGAAGTCAAGCGTTTCGGAAACTTCCGTCGCCGAGATTTTCTGTTTGCAGGCGCGGGCCATTTCGAGCGGTTTCGCCCCCGGCATGTGCGGAGCCAATTCGCGGATCACCGAATTCTTCCACGATTTGTAGTAATCGAACTCTTCCTTCCCGAGCACTCGAATCTTGTGCGCCTGCGCGAGCGCGCAACGCTCCTCGAATGCGGCCCGCTTGGCGGAATCGCTCTTGGCGTGCGCATAAGACACCATCAAGATAAAGTAATCGTACTCGAAACCGACCAGCCCCATGGCGGTCGCCACCGAGCCCGCCGACGCGACGCTCAAATTCTTTTTCCCTTCGCAAACGTACTTCAGGTAGACATCCGAAGAGAAGCCCGCCTTCTGGGCAAATGCGTGCCAAGAAAACGCCGAGCAGCGCTTGCGTTCATCGTAGTAGTCCTGGATGAACTTGCGATAATCTGTATATTCAACGATTTCCTTCATGGTATCAAATATAGGTCTATTTTCACAAAATAGAACATGAAATTTGCGTTTTTGAGCAAATTTTACCACTTTTTGCGTTTTTTCAAAAAATTTCACATTTTAGAACATGAACGTCATGTTCCAAGAACATGGCCAAAAAACGGCAACACGGAAAAAGCGCCCCCCGTTGTAGCGGAGAACGCTTTTAGATTATAGGAGAAATACTTTTTATACCCTACTCGAGTTCGGCATACTTGTCGCAACTGCCGTTGTAAGGGCCGAAGGCCTTTATGTTGAACGAACCCGTCGTACCGGCGTCGCCGCTGAGTTCGAGCCTAAGCTCAGACGTTTTCTGCACCGACGCTTCGTACGAAGCATAAGATTTTGACCACGAAGGCACCGTAAACGAAGCCCAGGGAATCCTTTCGACGCGTACCGTATCCGAAAGGGGAAGCTCATATTGAGCATAGGCGTAATCAGGAACCACCGTTATCGGCGCTACAATCAGGACGCTCATTTTTACCGTGGAGCTGTACGCGACGCACACGCCTCCGAAATTCGACACGTCGAAACCATCCGCCAGCGTTATTCCCGACGGGTCCCAGACCAAGGAGAAACCGATCTCCACATAAGGATACTCGACACCATCACCGAACGTCACGTCGCCACAGAAGCCCTTGCACGTATCGATAACGTCATTCAGCCAGTTCGCATCGGAAGTATCAACGGTGGCATGCCAGCTGATGAACGAAGTTCCCCTGTCGTAATCCCCGTCTTTCACCACGTACCACGCAGAAGGATTCTCGGAGAAAGCGTGGTAAATCGAATCAGAGCCGTCGGCACCAAACCAGGTCTGCATCGATTTCAAGCCGATAAACTTGGAATTCGTGCAAACATATTCCAGGCGGGACTTGGCGCCGATTATGGTATCCCCTTCGACACACGTCTTGCCCACGACATCGTAATCAAAGGTCCTGGCAACGTCCCAATCCCCTTCCTTGCACACGTAGCCGCCAACAATCGTCAAAGGCATAGCCGCGGTACATCCGGCTCCGAGTTCACGTTCCATTTCAGTCGCCTCGCGCCACTTTCCGCCATCATAGACATACTTGTTCAAGGAATCGACCTGGCCGGCACGAAATTCGCCTTCGTCACCAGCGCTGAAGTTCTTGGTATCGGACTGCAGGTTGCTAGCCTTGATCCAAGCGCCGCTTTCGCATACATAACGCGCGCCCGATTTCCCGTAATAACGCTCGCTAAATTCGTTGCTGTCCACCGCTATTTCGCCCTCGCGGGATTCGGTGCAGGCGGTAAGCCCGTAAGCATCGTACCAGAAATTGCGCACATGCGTGATGAAGTCGGGAACCTCGCCTTCGTTCCATTCGCTCAGTTCCTGCATGATATCTACGAGCAATCCCGAATTATCGGCTTCGGCCGCCCAGTCAGCCATCGCGGCCTTGGTCTTCGCATCGTCCCACACGCCTTCCGCGGCAAGGGACATGCTGAAGGCGCCCATGCGTTCGGAAAGTCCGGCCACATCGACACCGCCCTGCATCAACACGCTCACCGCAAGGAGGGCCGCATTCCCGTCACCCGCAGTAAATATGTTCAGGTCTTCGGGATTCGCGAATTGGACATCGATACCAAAGGCAGCGAGGATTTCGGATTCCGCCTGCGCCTTCGCTTCAGCAACGGTCTTGCCCTTTTCCAGCACAAGGTTCATCACGCGTTCATATTCCAGATGCGTGAACAGGTTGATATTCACCGTATTGCGGTCGGAAAGGTCGGTAATGGCGCGGAGAGACACCGGTCCCGAAGACTTGCTCCCGCTGATTTCGCTCCAGAAGTAGCCGGTAGCTTCGAGCATCGCATACTGCGAGACGAGATTAATCCCGTTGATGGAGAAATCGCCCTTGTCACTCTTGATGCTGCCCCTGAAACTCTTGCCCGTCTGGTTCAGCGTAATGCCGTCAAGTTCCTGCACCGTCACCACCGAACCCGTCACGAACGGGCCCTTCTGCGAAACACCCGCGACCTTCCAATTCTGGACCGGGACTATTCCCTCGCTTTCCTCGCTAACGCCACCGAGCTTGCCATCTGAACAAGCCATAAATGACGTGCATACCGAAATAGCGCACAATAATTTTGTTACGCGATTCATCTTCTATCTCCTTTTGTTATCCAGGCCCATTCCGCCCCGTTTAATGTTTTCCGTCAGCGGGAAAAGCTGCATGTTCAAGCGGCAGACTTTTTCCGGTGATTCTTCCGCATCCGCGATCGACACGATACGCTTGCGGCATTCAGCAAGTTCTTCTACAATTTTTGCGTAGGTCTTTTCGGACACCCCCATGGTAAGGCCGCTGAAGTGGCGATCCGAAATCGGGAGCTTGTCAAGGGCGTCGACAGCGAACTCGCTCATCTCGCGCAGCAGCGAATGCACCGCCGCGGCAACCACGTTCAGGCGACCCGTCGAAAGCAAGCCGTTTGTCTGGTGGTAGAACCCCTTGATATCCCTAGTCAGGAGCCCGGCCTTCAGGAGGAACCGGAGGCTCGCGGTGACATCGTTCGCCGAGATGGGCGGGCGGCACGCCCTCGCAATCTCGTGCGAAGTCGCGCCCGGCATCATCGGAGCCAGTTCGCGAATCACCGAGTATTTCCAGCTCTCGTAATAGGCATACATGTCGCTGCCCAGGACCTTCACGTTATGAGCGATGCACAGCGACTGCATCTCTTCGAAGAACTTCTTCTTCTGCAATGCGGTCTTGGCATTCTCGTAACAGACCATGAGAATAAAATATTCGTACTCGAAGCCGAGCAGCCCCATGGCAACCGCGGTCTTCTTCGCCCCCTCCTCGAGGAGCCGCGTCTTGCCGTCGCAAACGAGCTTCAAGTACGAACCCGAAGCGAAACCCGCAAGTTTCGCAAATTCACGCCACGTGAAGGCAGAACAGCGTTTGCGTTCGTTGTAGTAGTCCAGCACGTATTCGCGATAGTCTTTGTATTCGATAACCGATTTCATCTTGATAACAAAATAAATTATTATCTTCTCGGATGCAACAGTTTTCAAAAAACAAAAACGCCATTTTTAAGCAAATTTCAACGTTTTTAAATGTAAAATTAATTTTTTGTGTTTGATAAAAAACAAAATGACATTCATATAAAACAAAGTAGTTTTTTCGCTTGTACAAAAAAAAGACCCCGCCATAAAGGCGGGGTCATCCCTCCGTCCCTAATCCCGTCCGCAACCCCGCGGACAGATCAGGGCAATACGATACAACTTAGTCCTTCACGCAGCGCAAACCCAAATCTGCTGTTGGCAAGTAGTCATAAGAATAATTATCCCCATTAACATTCCAAACATTGTACTCATCAAGACCATAACTATATTCTATGCCGATAAAATAGCTGCCCGCAAACGAAGAATCAGCATCCGTCTCCCTATATTGCGGATAAACAAGCAGTTCTCTAGCTTGGTAGTCATCCTTTATAGATTCAGCCAATTTTTCCCACTCATAACTTTGCGGAATATGCCAACCATCTGGGCAGATACCCTGAAAATTTCGTTGAAAGAGTACATGGTCATTAACATCCAGCAAACGTTCACTGATTTCCGGACCTTTAGAATCAAAGCACCCTACCGGCAGATTTACAACCTGACAATAAGTATAGTGTCTCCCCACGCCGGGAATACGGTAGACATCTCCAGTATCTCCTGGAATTTCATATTCCAAAAGATCGGCCATCCAAGTGGCGGTAGCGCCTTCTTTCAACCTAACATCCAGAGTTTTGTAAACATGCCCGTCCCTTTCGTCAATCAAGGTTCCATACCTTCCGGCCGTATCTACAGGAGCATCGCCTTCATCTCTTTGCCCCGAATAATATTTCCACACACCATCGCGACAAATGACTCGATCGTCGGCTTTTTTTAATGGCGTAATCCTCCTGACAACGTCCTGAGTCTGAGCATCGCAATCTTCCCACGTCGAATCCGAACTCCCGGCAAACTGATCTAGATACTTCTGGAAATCAGGAATCCGGATAGCACCCATGCCATATAAATTGTGACGTATTCTCTCATAAAGTCCTTTTTCTTTATGCAAGGCAGCATACCTCTTCATTTGGTCAATCATGGCGCTGTCATCCCAGACACCATCTGTTTCCAAATCCATTGCTACAGACGCCAGTCGATCCGTAATATCTCCTATATCAGCGGCTGAAGTAAGCATCAACAAAGAGATTGCCAAAAGTTTGGCATCACCTTCATTGTCGTTCAATATGTCGAGTTGTTCGAACGATTCCTGCTCATTAGCAAATCCGAACGCATCCATCACCTCCTTCTCGGCCTGCCGTTTCGCCTCGTCAATGGATTTCCCCGCTTTGACCAGGTAACGAATTCGATCGAACGACAAATGAGTCAAGACGTTGATGTTGACTTGATCGGTTTTCTGCAAGTCAACAAGACCATTCAGAGAAAGTTTCCATTTAGACGTATCTCCAGTTATTTCGTTTATGTAATAACCGTTCGCATTAAGCCAAGCATAGCGTTCATCCAAAGGAATCTTTTTCAAAGTATACTTTCCTTGGTTGTTATCTATTGTTGTTGAAAAATGCGAGCCTGTTTGGTACAATTTTTCATCCATGCCATAAAGGGTGACTTCGGTCCCATTTACGAAAGGCCCCTTTTGCGAAGTTCCGGAGATAGTTCTTGTAGATTCCGTCGGTTCGGAACCTGTTTGGCTGCATGCAGTCAGGATGGAGCCCACCGCAAGCAGAGTGAAAATGCAATTCAATTTTTTAGACATATTAATTTCCCCCAAATTCGGATTGTACAAGCATCGGCATCATTGCGTTAATCAGATCAGAGCCCTTCCCATCGAGAATATCGAAGAAATCATCCAAGAACTCTTGTACTCGCAAGCAATACTCCAAAGAAGCGCAATGATCGTCATCAAGGCAGTTTGATGCATAAAAGAAAGAATTGAGATCCATAAAGCTGCTGATTTTCTCCAAAGCCCTATCAGCTTCTCCGTCACCGGTGACATCCAGGCTTTCCGATTTACCTTCATCTACAAGATATTCGAAATTAAAGAATCGCATCAATTCCCTATGGGCCTGCTTTTTAGCTTCGTCAAACGAGTTCCCTTTCTTGACGAGTTCAAGCGTACGATCGTATTCTAGATGAGTAAGGATATTGATGTTTACGCGATCCGTCTTGCTTAGGTCCGCCAAAGCATTCAGGCTTATCTGGCATTCCGAATTTTCACCCGTTGTTTCTCTTTTGTAGTAACCCGTCGCGGTCAACCTGACGTACTGACTTTCCAAATTGAGGCCATCAATCTGGAAATCGCCATCGTTGCTGCGGGTCATCGCAAAGAACTCCCTGCCGGTAGGTTTCAAGTTTCCCGCCTTGGAAGTCTCCTTGAGAACAACGCTGGAACCCCTGACAAAAGGCCCCTTCTGCGCCACGCCCGCGACATCCTTGTCCTTAAGCGCGACAATGCCCTCGGCCTCTTCGCTCGTGCCGGCGGTCGTATCCAAGCAAGCACAGAGCAGAGAGCCCATAGCCGCCGCCAATAAAAACCTTTTCAACTTCATATTATTGTGCCTAATCATATTTCATTCTCCTTTCCAAATGAGTCTGAACTGTAATTCAATTCTTTCATAATCCAGGTACAGCCTAGTCCTTCACGCAGCGCAAGCCGAAATGTTGATCTTGATATCTTTCAAAATACAAATCGGAAGTTTCTTCAATCCGGATATAAGAACTAGTGCATCTACATGTAAAATCCACACCAAAACCATGAATTACAAACTCGTGGGTAACAAACTCACGGGGATAATCATACCCGGGGAATTCACGCTCACTGATACTATAGTTATCCCTAAAACCCACCGTATACATATTTACACCTAAAGAAACGTCTGTTTCCGGATCAACATATTGTGACAGGACCAATAATTCCGCAACCTCCCAACGGTATCCATCCGAAATAAAATCAAACAGCTCAATCCATTCACGATCTATAGGAATATGCCAACCATCAGGACAGATGCCTTGAATTTTTTCTTTACCAAATATACGATCGTTCATTTCAGAGTCCAATTCCACACAAGAACCATTATCACTTCGTCCTAAAATCTGACATGGCGAATATTCTCGGCCTACTCCAGGTATATATTTATAATCACCTTTGCTGCTCTTGGGTTCATATTCCAAAAGATCGGCCATCCAAGTGACCACACGACCGTCATCCAGTTCAACGTCCAAGGTCTTATAGACACGCCCATCCCTTTCATCCACTAAGGTACCATACTTTCCCGCCGTATCGACAGGACTCATGCCTGCCACCCTTATTCCGTTATAGTATTTCCACACACCATCTCGACAAATAGCTTTAGACGATGGTTCATAAGGACGCTCGCTAAGAACGAGAGTATTCTTAACTTCATTCTGATTACTGCAACTATCCCACGTCGAATCCCAAGAGGACGCAAACTGTATGAGGTACTTTCGGAAATCGGATATTTCCGTCGCCCCCATCTTCCGTATATTCCAGCGGATCTGTTCATAAACACCTTTATGCGCAAGCATCGAGGCAATATCCTTCAATTCGCGAACAAGGACCGTATCATCGCAAACGCCATCTGTTTCCAAATCCAATGCGAGCCATGCCATAAATTCTGCGACATCGCCAACATTGCCTTTAAAACGCATTATCAAGGAAATCGCCAAAAGTTTGGCGTCGCCTTCGCCACCGCTAAGAATGTCAAGCTGTTCGAAAGACTCGCCTTCTCCCGAAAATCCGAAGACGTCCAGTACCTCCCTTTCTGCCTGCCGTTTCGCTTCTTCAACGGATTTCCCTTCATCTACCAAGTAGAGAATTCGATTGAATGACAAATGAGTCAAGACGTTAATGTTGACCTTATCTGTATTCTGCAAGTCCACCAGGCTATTCAACAAAATCGTTCGTTCCGATTTCTTTGCAGTATATTCATCAATAAAATATCCATTCGCATTGAGCCAGGCGTAGCGTTCCTCCAAGGGAATCTCTTGCAAGGAAAACTTCCCTTGATCGTTGTCTATTATTGTCGAGTAGCGCGAACCTGTTTGGTGCAATGTCTCATCCATGCCATAAAGGGTGACTTCGGTACCCTTTACGAAAGGCCCTTTTTGCGAAGTTCCGGAGACGGTTCTTGTAGATTCCGAAGTTCCGGAGACGCTTCTTGTAGATTCCGACGCTTCGGAACCCATTTGGCTGCATGCAGTCAGGATGGCGCCCACTGCAAGCAGAGAGAAAATGCAATTCTTTTTTCTAGACATACTAATACCCTCAAATCTTTTCATCTATAAGTATCGGCAACACTATAACAGACACATCAGGACCTTTTCCATCAAGAATCTCGAAAAAAGTATTCAACTTCATATTATTCTGCCTAATCATTTTTTGTTCTCCTTCTCCGATGATTCTGAACCGCAGTTCAACTTTTCCGTAATCGGGAAAAGCTGCATGTTCAAGCGATACACTTTTTCTACGTCCTTATATGCCGACACGAGCGAAACGATGCGCTTGCGGCACTGAGAAAGTTCTTCCACGACCTTTTCGTAGCTTTCGGCGTTGACGCCCATGGTAATTCCGCTAAAATGCCGCTCCGAAATAGGCAAATTGTCCAACGCATCAAGCGCGAATTCGCCCATCTGGCGCAACAGCGAATGCACCGCCACGGAGACGACCTTCAGGCGACCCGTCGTAAGCGACAACGTCGTCTGGTGGTAAACGCCCTTCACATCCTTCATCAGGAACCCAGCCTTCACAAGGAAGCGCAAACTGTCGCAGACATCGGCTGCCGAAATCGGCAAGCGGCACGCCTTTGCAATCTCGTGAGGCTTCGCTCCCGGCATCGCCACAGCCAACTCACGGACGACGGAATGCTTCCAGGTCTCATAGAAGGTGTAGAACTCGCTCCCGAGAATTTTCACATGGTGCGAAGAACTCAGGGCCTCCATTTCCTCGAAGCACTTTTTCTTCTCACGGTCCGTCTTCGCGCTTTCGTAGCGCACCATCAACATAAAATAGTCGTACTCGAAGCCGATCAACCCCATTGCGAGTGCGGTTTTCTTCGCACCTTCCATACGAAGCCGCGTTTTTCCATCGCCAACAAGCTTCAAGTACGACCCCGCCGCGAATCCAGCGTTCTTCGCGAATTCACGCCACGTAAACGCCGAAGTGCGTTTGCGTTCACGGTAGTATTCCAACACATACTCGTGGTAATCTTTATACTGAACAATTGATTTCATCATGATTCTAAATTAGATAATCATGCAACGCAATGCAACATTTTTCTTGAAACAAAAATGGCGAATTTAAGCAAATTTCGCCATTTATTAAATTTCACAAAAGATTTTTTCAATTTCATGCAACAAACGGCACAAATCCATAGAACAAATAAAGAACATCGCGCTACCGCACGGACACGCGCCGCACGCTAGCACCAATACGTACAAGGTATGTTCCCGCATGCGCGATCGGGATGGAGAAATTCGCCCCATCGACAGTTCCCCTGCGGAGTACGCGACCCTGCAGGTCGAAAAGCGCATAGGCGCCGGCAGCTCGGGAATCAGACGCAGCATCGAGCGCGTCCGTTATCAGGATATTGCGTCCGGCAACTTCCACGCCAAATCGGGGAGCAAGCGGAGCAAGTGTCAAGCCCAGTCTGAAACAGTTCTTGCAAGAGCTGGACGATTTGGAATTCACGCTCGAAGAAGACGCCGCGGGCCTAGAACTGCTACTGGACTTTGCGCTGCTAGAACTAGACTGCGGTGTGACGCTGGAAGACGACTTCGGAGCGGAACTACTGCTAGACTTCGCAGAACTGCTGCTCGACTTCGCGCTGCTGGAGCTAGACTGCGGCGTGACGCCAGAAGAAGACTCCGGTTCGCTGGAAGAACTTGAGCTATACTTGCCGAAGTATACAATCATGGTCGTATCCCTATCGACATAGAATTCACGGACCAGCGGCTGTTCGGCTTCACCTTCGAGGTCGCTCCAATAGTTCAGATAGAAGCCATCAAAGGGTTCCACCTTTATCGACACAAACTCGCCATAGGTATACACCAAGCTCGACTTAAGGCCCGCTATACGGCCACGATCAGGATTGCTGTTCAAGATGCGCACGGTAAAGGTCTTCAGTTCCCACTTGGCATAGAAATGCAAATCGCCCTCATCCAATTCCGAAATGTACGAAACACTGTTCCCGCCAAGCATGGCGTTGTCGTACCAGCCCTTGAACCACATGCCTTCCCTTTCGGCCCACGGGAGTTTCGTCTTCACGCCCGCCCAGTAATGGTCAATGTAAGTCGCTGTATCATCTTCATAGGTATAGAACGTCACGTTGTACTTGACAGCGGCAGAATTCTTGATTTCTCCGGAGAACAGCGGGAACGGATCTACGCCGACATTCTGCCCCCACACGCTGCCGTTCTCGCCCTCGCGCAGCATTTCTGCAACCGTGCCGTCAGCAAAGCGTTCCTTCGGAGCCAAGGTGCCCCCGAATTCCCATTTCGACGAATCGATATAAACGCTGTTGACAATCTCCGCGACATTCTCCAACAGCGTCGAATAGGCAATCAGCTGGCTCACCCCGGAAGAACCCACCACATAGCTGACAGGTTTTGCATTATAGCAATTCGCCATAACGACCTTGCCGGAAAGGCTTGCATACCCAACGACCCCCGAAATATAATTCCTGTAGCCACGGATTGCCCCCTGATTGTAGCAGTTTTCAATGCGCAGGTTCGCGCTTCTGTCAACATGCCCCACAACTCCGGCCACCGAGAAAGTACTGTCGGAAGTTTCCAGGGTGGATGTACTATAGACATTCCTAATTTCGGCATAATAGTTTGCCCAGACCGACAAGGTCTTATTCTGGATACGCGCAACAACACCCCCGGCGCTCCTCGCATCCGTTGCAAAATACGAATCGACAATACCCAGGTTCTGTATGACAGCGGGCGCACCCACTTCGCCTCCAATGACACCGAAGAATCCGACGTCACTCCTTTTACTATGGTCTTTGGGGTCGTTATAATACAGGCCCGAAATCGTATGCATCTGTCCGTCGAATGTACCCTTGAAACTGTCAATCGGGTTCCACGGAATACGCCCCGCCATTCCCGCCTTGTTGAGGTTACCTTCGTCGTCCAGCACGTTCCTGTTCACCACAATATCCTGCGAGAGGACGGCGCAAGCCTCAGCATCGCGCCGGTAACCGTCCGTCCCGTTCACGATAGCGGCAAAGCCGTAGAGTTCTTCCGCATCCGAAATGACATAGCAATCGTTCTCGTCCATTTCCGGAGTTTTCGTCTGGAACCACCTGGCATAGAAAACCTTGTCGCCCTCGTCTGTCGTAGTGATGGAATCGACGGCATTCCCGCTGAAGTCTTCTTCCGCATACCAGCCGGCAAAGACATAGCCTTCGCGCAATACGGCCCGCGGGAGTTTCGCCCCGACAGTATGGACATACGAATCTACGCCAAGGGAATCCACCTTACCGCCATTGGTTTCAAGCGTCACGCGGTATACGCGTTCGTAATGGCCCCAGTATTTCACGTCGGTAGCCTGCGTCGCAGGGACATGCGTCACGGGCTCGCCTTCAAAGTTTGCTTCGGCATACCAGGCCAACAGTTTGTAGTTTTCGCGTTCAATATCGGGTATCCTGAACTTGTAACCGGCAAGAATTTCCTTTGTCCAGGGGTCGCCACTACCCGTATCGAGACTGAGCGTAATCGTAGGCAGCACATCCCCACCAACGACAACTCCGCTGAAATTTGGCAGTGCATCAGAACCAATATTCTGGCCCCATACTAGGCCGTCAATACCGCCGTAGCTATAATCCCGCAACAAGGTGACGACGGTACCATTGGCAAACTCTTCTGCAGTCACGGAGATTCCGACCGAATCTACTCCCGGAGCAAGGAAAAACATGTTGTCCATGGTTCCCCTCTCTATGACGTAGCTGTTGACACCTCCCACCACAGCGCCCACACCTACGGACTTATCAGATGTCGCATTCACAGGGCCGGCGCTGAAGCCATTCACCAAACGCAAGCCATCGCCATAAGCAACGCCAGCAATCCCCCCTACGTTATTACCGCCCGAAACAGAGCCCACATTATAAACATTCACCAACGAAACATTCTTACCGTGAAGTGTACTCGCAATTCCGCCAACATAATCTTCCCCACTTACGCGGGCCGCGTTATAGCTATTGGTGACAGAGAGATTGTTATGGCCCCAACCCACCAGGCCACCTACCTGCGCATCGCCCTCAATAACTCCGTCAACGCTGCACCGGTCGATGAACACCTTTCCGTAATATGTGACAACGCCGAGAATTCCGGCCACGTTAGTGCCTGCATAAAAATAAGTGTCTACTAGACGGACATTCTTGATAGAAACTTCCATGGAAGACGCCTTATCCGAGAACGAGCCCGCCGAAGAAAACAACCCCACCTGGTCATAGTTAGTAGAATTAAGATACAAGCCTGAAATCGTATGGCCCTGCCCGTCAAACGATCCCAGGAAATTATGCATCTGCACCCATGTCGCAAATTCTGCCGTATCCGCAACGTTCAGGTTTCCGTCTGCGCCAAGAACCTTCTCGTTCACCACGATATCGGCAGTGAGCTTGCCACAGGCAGTGCTGTCACGAAGCCCCGCATAACTAGTCAGATTTCCAAACGTACCGTTTACAATATCGGCAAAACCGTACAGTTGCTCGGCTGTCGAAATCTGGTAACAGCCATCTACAAATTCAGGCTCTTCCGAGGTAATCGTCCTCGCGGCATTTGCTGACACCGCGAACATGGCGATTGCAACAAGCGAGATTACTTTTTTGGCAAACATGACTCCTCCTAACACTACTCGGTGCAAATATAAAAAAGGAGCCCCCGGCACATTGCCGAGGGCATTCCTTGATTCGCATATGCCGAATACTACGACAAACGGCTAATCATGTAACCAGCGCAGACTGCGGTACCGATAACGCCGGCCACGTTCGGGCCCATGGCGTGCATCAGCAAGAAGTTCTGCGGGTCATACTTGGCACCTTCCACCTGGGAAACACGTGCGGCCATCGGCACGGCGGACACGCCAGCAGAACCGATAAGCGGGTTCACGGGGTTCTTCGGAGAGCACCAGTTCATGATCTTCGCGAGGAAGAGGCCGGCCGCGGTCGAGAAACCGAAGGCGACAACGCCCATGGCGATAATCATGAGGGTCTGCGGCTTCAGGAAGATGTCGGCAGACATCGTGAGGCCCACGGAAGTACCGAGGAATATGGTCACGATGTTCATGAGTTCGTTGGAAGAGGTCTTCACGAGACGTTCCACGACGCCGGCTTCCTTGAAGATGTTGCCGAGCATGAGCATGATGATAAGAGCAGAAGCATCGGGCACCACGAGGATGCAGACGATCATCACCATCACGGCGAACACGATGCGTTCGGCCTTGCTCACCTGACGGAGAGCCTTCATGCGGATCTTGCGTTCCTTGTCGTTGGTCATCAAGCGCATGATAGGCGGCTGGATGAGCGGAACAAGAGCCATGTAGGTGTAAGCCGCCACGGCGATAGGTCCGATGAGGTGCTTTGCAAGTTTGTTCGCAGTGAAGATGGAGGTCGGACCGTCGGCGCCGCCGATGATACCGATGGAAGCAGCTTCACCGAGAGTAAAGCCACCGAGGGCCACGGCACAGAACATGGTCGCGAACACGCCGAACTGAGCGCCGCCACCGAGGAGGAGCGTACGCGGGTTGGCGATAAGCGGTCCGAAGTCCGTCATGGCGCCCACGCCCAAGAAGATGATGGGCGGGAAGAGTTCCAGGTGGATACCCTGGCTGATGTAGTAATAGAGGCCGGCAGTCGGGGTAAACATACCTTCGATGCTCCAGCCGCCATCGTAGAATCCCGCACTCGGGATGTTCACCGCCAGCGCGCCGAGGGAAATCGGCAAGAGCAGCAGCGGCTCATACTTTTTGACAATCGCCAAGTACATCAGTACGAAACTCACGATCCACATGATCACCATGGGTCCGGTGACATATGCGAATCCGGTATCGCAAGCGAACTCGACAACCGAATTTAAGAGTGAACTCATTTATCTGTACCTCTTAGGCGATGGTCATCAGGGTCTGGCCGTCGACGACGGTATCGGTTTCCTTGACGGAGATGGAGTTCACGGTGCCGGCGCAAGGAGCGACGACCGGGTTTTCCATCTTAAGGGCTTCAATGATAGCCACTTCCTGGTTGGCTTCGACCTTGTCGCCAACCTTGACCTTCAGCTTGAACACGGAACCGGCGAGCGGGCACTTCACTTCGGTGCCACCGGCAGCGACGGGAGCGGCAGCAGGAGCGGCTGCGGGAGCAGCGGCAACCGGGGCTGCCGGAGCGGCGGCGACGGCGGAATCAAGAACTTCAACTTCGACGTCGTAGGTCTTGCCTTCGAAACTGATACGGACTGTTTTCTTCATTTTGATTTTTCCTGGCTTATAAGCCTGTTAAGTTTTAAAAGTTGACCTTACTTGACAATCGTCCAAGCAGGGGAGTTAATGTTCTTGTAGGCGGTCACGCGGCAGGGCTGACCGATGGCCTGGGTCGCAGCAGCGGTCACCAGGGCAAGGAACGTATCGTTGCTCATGCCGGGGTGTTCTTCCAGGGCGGCCACAGCGGCAATGCCGAGGAAGGCCTGGAGCTGCTTGTTGGTGAAGCCCGGGTGGACGCTCTTGGCGTTCGGATCCCAGTCGCAGTGGGCCGGAGCGATCGTCTTGGGAGCAGCGGCGGCAGCCGGAGCAGCCTTGACCGCGGGGGCCGGAGCCTTGATCTTGTTGAGGCCGAGCTTCGCCATGATGAAGTTCATGAGGTAGCAGAGCACCGTGAGGCCCACGATCACCACCATCACCACGATAAGACCGGTGGCCTGGAATTCAACCAGGGAACCGATACCGAAGGTGTCGGCTTCGCCCTTGCAACCCTGTTCGGTGGAGTATTCGCCCTTGCAGTAGGTGGTCCCGAGCTTCGCCTTCGCGATGGGGAGCACCTTGTGGCCGGCGGCGTTCTCGATGGAATCGCGCACGTCACGGGCAAGCACAGCCTGGTCGTAAGTCTTGTAGAGAACCGCATGGTTACCGCCGTGGGTTTCCACGATCTTGTAAACCATGTCATCGCTCATACCCGGCATGGAAAGCTGCGCCTGGACCTGAGCTGCGTCGGAGGGGAGCATGAGCCCGAGCTGTTCGTCGAACTTGCCCTTCACCTTGGCAGCCGGTTCGCTTGCAACGATAGCCGGTTGCTGCACAGCCGCTTCGGCGACGGCGGCTTCGGCCGGGGCCGGAGCTACTGCGGAATCAGCTGCATTCTGTACTGTTTCATTCATATAGGAATGTGTCCATTTAATTAAGTGAACTGTTTGATAAAAATCAACGCGGGAGAATATAGTAATTTAGTTGTCAGTTACTAGTTACTAGTTACTAGTGAATATGCAGGAAAGGGTTCCTTTTAGATGAAAGACGGGTCAAAACGTTTTATTTTTAGAACATGCCGCCAAAACCCTTGCCATACGGCATGATTTTGCTATAATTGGGCACGTCCAAGCGACAATGGATGATTAGCTCAGTTGGTAGAGCAGCTGACTCTTAATCAGCGGGTCGCAGGTTCGACCCCTGCATCATCCACGAAAAGCCGGTTTCCTCGCGAAACCGGCTTTTTTTGTTGATTTTTACGCTTTTTTAGAATTCGAAGACTATGCCGATACCGGCAGGGAGAACGAATTCCTCGTTATCAAGCGTTCCATTGTCAACATCGAAATGGGTGTAATAGCCGCCATTGCCAGCATAGAACTCGAAGCCCATCTCGAAATACGCACCGAAATGCTTAAAAAACATGTGCTGATATCCCAAACCAAACACCAAACGCCAATAATTGATATCCCTCTTATGTTCAATGAGTTCAGCGTCCTCCGTGTCCACATTCGTTATCGTAAAGCCCTCCATTTCACCGGTTATCCATTCCGAAGAGTGGAATACGTAAGGGCCAGTCAAGCCCGTAAAACGATAGGCGATCCCGATTCCCCCCATAAAATCGTAGTCAGAGTTGTAGGACGCCAAATGGACGTTTGCGGATAGATGACCATCCAACATGGTGTACCCGACACCGACCATGCCCTGAGACGGTCCGAGTCCGAGCGAAACACCAACCTGGGCAAAACTAGCCCCGGCAAGGATGCAAAGTATCAAGAGTATTTTTTTCATGTGTTTTCTCCTTTTAACAAAATGGAAGTAATCTCCCCAAGCGCTCACCCTCAAAGATTATGTTGTAATATAAAATAAATGAATAGCATTATCGAACAGCAAGCCTGTTTTTCTGATAAAACGTATAAAATAAAGACTAATTGCAAAGCAATCTTACCAAATACTCTTTTTTTATACATTGCATGGTATAAACCTTTTTCCAAAAGAAACAACATGAAAAAAAATATCATTAGCCATAATCTTCATCTGCTGTTCTCTGGCCCTGGCTTCGCAAAACGGCATCAGCGTAACATATAAAGGAGCAACTCCCTCCATAACCGATTTTGTATCGGCCTACCTTTCCCCGACCGGCAATGAAGACGACGAAGACTACGAAATTGACGAATTGGCAAACTCCTTAAGGCAAACCTGGGAGCAGTACCATAAGGGAAAGCCTTTGGAAGAGGGAGAAGTACTCACCATCGATAAAAAAAACGGCTACATACTTTTAGAGAGGAAGCAAGAAGAATACTTAACAAAAATTGAAATGTGCTACTGGAACGAATCAGACAAAAAACACAAACTGTTCGCCGTCAGCATCACAAGTTTCGTAAACGGAAAGTATAGTGCCGGTCAATATGACGGGCTCTCCTTCTATCGCTATAACAACGCTTCGAAGACAATGAGCCTAACTCATGATGTCGGCTTCGATGTGGCAATCGGCACGAGTGACGGCGCTCAGATTTCCTACTCTCTACCACGTACCGGCAAAGACATTATAGCCACAATGTGGTACGAAAACAAAACGAAAAAGAAAACGATCAGATGGAAAGGACGCAAGTTCAATTAAAATCCATCCGATAGCCAGCCCATGAGTTGAATCGTCATTGACGATTTTCCAAACTATTCCCGATGCTCGTGCAGGTACAGGTTCGCCTCACCCACGGCTAGCTCGGAGCCCTTGATATGCCATTCGTCATCGGTTCCGGTGCGGTACTTCACGACGACGCGGTAGCGGTTATCGGTCTGCAAGACGGCCTGGGGTACCGTCCAGAAGTTCTCGGTACCCACGACCATTTCAAGTTCATAGAAGTCGCGCGTATCCACGCCGTAAATTGAGATGGTCTTGACCATGTCCTTCGGGTTACGCACCTGAATGATGCTCCAGTACGCACTTGCGCCGTCCTTGACCCAAATAGAAGTAGAATCGCCCCACACGCCATCGACGCCTTCGCAACTCACGAATTCCCATTCACCGGAATAACGGCCTTCTCGGTTGCCCATGATATCATAGGCCGGAGCGCCGCCCAGGTCCACGCCGCAGTTTGCGTCGGGGCACTTGTCGGTAATTCGCACGGTGACTTCTTTCCAGCCGTCGGGCGTTCTCGCCTTCACGTGGACGCAACCGCCGCACGCCAAGCCATCGTCCCAAGGACCCTTATCATCGCCGGGAGAAACATTCACATGGATGGCCGCATAATACTGGATGTTCGTCTGCCCGTAATTGCAGGCGCCACCGAGGCTCGTCTCTTTCACGACAGTACTCCCGTAAACCGTCACGGAACCCTTGCCGCCCTTTTCGGTGAGTTCGGGGTCGGCCGCGGTAAAGCTGTCGCAATCGGTGCACTTGCCGTCGTCGCCATCAGATGACGCAGGCGCAGATTCGCTGCTGGAGGCGGGCGTGTCGCTCGATTCGGGAGCCTCCGAACTCGAAGACTTGACCTCGGCAGAACTCGATTTTTCTTCGGCAGAACTCGACACCGGCGCGGAATTCGAAGACGAGCTTTCAGGCGACGGCACGGAACTCGACAGCGCCTGTTCGGAAGAACTTTCCGTTGCCGGGGCGTCCGCACCGGAATCACCGCCGCATGCGACAAGAGCCGCAGCCGAGAGCACACATAAAAAAACAAGGGCATGAAGTCTCATGTCCTTGAATATATATTATTTGGGGAAAATTACCAGTCCTTAACGGGTCGGGCTTGCCCGCGGATAGGTTTCCAGGGTTTGCGTTCGCCGTTCTGTTCGTCGAAATCCTTCAGGAGTTGCGCTGCCTCTTCGGGGCTCATCTCGCCCATCTGAACAGGCTGTTCCTGGGGTTCCTCGCCACCTTCGCTGTCGCTAGAATTTTCTTCGGGCTGCTGCGGCTCAGGCTGCTGCCCGCCATTGCTGTCAGAGCTTTCCCCGCCCTGGCTGCTGCTGGACTGGCCGCCACCATTCTGGTTCTGGTCATCGCCCTCGCTCGAAGAACTTTCAGACCCGCTGGAATTGCCATCGCCGTTCTGGTCCTGGTTCTGCTGATCCTTATTCTGGTCTTTATCCTGGTCCTTATTCTGATCTTGGTTCTGATCCTGATTCTGGTCCTGGTTGTTATCCTGGTTCTTGTCGTTCTTCTTGTTCTCGTTCTTCTGCTCGTCCTTGGCCTCCTTGATGCGGTCAAGGAGCATTTGCAACTTCTGGTCGTTCGGGTAGTATTGCAGGCCTTCGTTGCAAGTGATTTCGGCAGAGGGCAGACGGTTTTCGATGTACTGGAAGGCGGCATCACTGTAATAGGCGCTCGCGCTCTTCGGAGCGGCAAAAGCCGCGACGGCGAGGAACATGACTGCGACTGTAAGCATAATCTTTTTCATCAGATCACCTCCAGGTCGTTGTCAGTGTTGCTGGCGTCAATCTTCGCCTTGGGCTTGCGGCCGGCCTTGATTTCGATGACGTCATCGATGCGCTGCACGTGGCCGCTCAACTGGCCCGCAGTCTCGTCTTCGGCAATCAGGTTTTCGAGCATCTCCTTCGCTTCGGCGTACTTGCCATCCTTGCAAAGCTGGAGTGCACGAGCCAGGACTTCCTTCGCCTTCTCGGAAAGCGGCGGCTGTTTCTGGTCGTTGTTCTGGTCCTGATTTTGGTCCTTGTTCTCTTTTTGCTTGTCAAGTTCTTCCTTCAGCTTGCGCTGAACGATTTCGACGTTCTTCTTCGCATTTTCGAAGTTGTTGTCTAGGTCGATGGCCTTTTTCAAATAGGCTACCGACTCGCGCCAGGCGGCAATGCGTTCGCTGCCCTCGGCGGCCTTCTCGCCCATGCGGAAATGCGTATTCGCCAGGTTGTAGGCGGCCTTCGCCGCCATCTTTTTATCCGGCATGCGCACGGCACTCTCGAGTTCCTTTTTGGCCTCTTCGTAATTGCCGAGCCTGTACTGGCACGTTCCGATATTGTAGAACAGAAGCGGGTTCGCGGGTTCGGCCTCGCGGGCCTTCATGTACTTTTCGAGTGCGCCGGCATAGTCGCCCTTGGCAAACAGCTTGTTGCCGTCATTTATTGGCCGCGCCCACAGGCCGACCGACAGCAAACATACAAGTAGCACAAATAATCGCATAATTCCTCAAGCAGATTGCTTCGATGCCGTTTCGCGACATCTGGCAAAGAAAACCATAAGGATTCCACCCCGTCACCGGACAACTCCAGAAGCCCCGCAGTCGCTTCAAAACGACCGCGGGAACGGAATCAAATCCTTTACTTGGCTAGAATATACAAAATTGGCGAGCGCGAGACACATTATCGCAATTTTATGTAAGGCAATAGCCAGTCGGCATGGTCACTCGAATTCGAGCCCATCGGGTCCGTCACGAGTTCCAGGGTTTCATGGCCTTCCACCGTAACGGAATCGAATTTGGGGCGGTCCTTGCCCGTCATGCGCCCGCTGCTCCAGACCACACGGCCATCGAGCTTCACCATAAATTCACAATCGCCATTCCCGTATGTTTCATCGTCAATGGCCGCACCAAAATGGAAACTTTGGGCTTTCTCCGGCAAGCGGAAGCGCAAAGTCGACGCGGCATGCGTACCGATGCCGTCGCGATAAACCCTGTTGCGCACCTGCAAGGGGACGCCGTCGACAGAAAAGTCCGTCCTAGGCTTCTTATAATCCTGATGCACGACCCTCATGGACATTTCCGTCAACAACAACTTTTCTTCCGTTCTAGAAACGGAAACGGGCTGCATCTGTACCAGAAGCACGACGAGCATGACAAAAAGTACCGCAGACAACGTCACATAAGGGACAAAGCGCGGAAATTTCATGCGGGCGATTTTCGCGTAACCCCAGCGCCAGAGATTCGGGAACGCAAACGAGACCACGGCAAGCACAAGAACCACACACGCCAGCGCCGAGGTAAAGTTCCACACGTGATGCCCCTTGAACGAAATGATCAGCATGACATTCACCGCGGAAACAAACGTCGCGAGGATACTCCACAGGCCGGCCCGACGCGTGTCCCAAACCAGCCAGCAGAGCCCTGCCGGGATGGCGTAAAGCAGGTAACGTTCATGCATACCCGGGAGCACCGTAAAGAAGGCAAGCGCGTTCAAGAAGGCGAGCCCCCATATGGTACGGATATTCTTGCTGAACAGCGTCTTGACAAGCGTAAATATGGAAACCAGCACGAACAGGACCTTGCCCATGATGCTCGGCTTGAACAGGAATCCGAGCCCGTATTCGCTGATGCCCCAAACGGGAACGGCGTCGGATGCGGTATTGCCCGCCCAGAGGTACCACAGGTTCGCCGCATTGAATGTCGCATAGGGGTACTGCCCCACCGTCTTGACATAGGAGCGCATGAGCATGTCGACCAGGTTACCGCCCAGGGCATACGGCAAAAGCACGAGCGCCACCGCGGGGATTATGAGCGCGAGACCACGCCAGGAGTAACGCCAATGCTTGAGGAAGAGCCCTCCAAATATCGGAAGGAAGAGAATCATCTGGAACTTCGCCAACAGCGAAATCACATAGAGCATCGGCGCAAATATCGCCGTACGGCGGCGCGCCATGCAGTAGATGGAAACAATCGCGAGTACCACCGGGAACAAGTCCACCTGGCCCCATACCGGGCCCGCGAGCAGAAGCGCCGGGTTCAAGGCGACAAAGCCCGCAAGGGCATGCCGTTTCCATTCGGGATAGTTGAACCGGTCCATGAATCGGCAAAGCCAGTCCAGCAAGAACACATGCGAAAAATAGACGGGCCAGAGGCACATGAACTTCATGAAGAAAGTCTTGCCGATGCCTATGCCGAACAGGCTGTGGATATGCGCCACCACCCAGAGCCAAAAGACATAGACCGGCGGGTAATTGCCCTTGAAGTTTCCGAAGCCCCCGTCCACGAGCTGCTGCGTCCAGCCCACCCAGAAACTCTGGTCGCCATCGTAGCCTTCAGCATATGTGCAAAGGATATTCGCAAGCAGGCAGATTATGCCCCAAAAGACAAATGTATTTACATTGCGTTTTTCCATGCGAATCTCCTTATCAAATTTCCATGCATTGCACAAGTCCAACCACTCTTTCTATCAACCCGTTCTCCCGCTCAGGCATTTACCAAGCAACCATCACGCATTCAACACGACTGTGGATGCGGAGATGACAAAGACGGCCACTGCAGTCCACCCGAGCGCACGGCGCTTGACACTCGTGCCGCTCCCGCAGATTCCCTCCGCGGTAAACGGAAGCAGGCACAGGAGCACGGGAACGATATAGCGGAAATCGTTGCTGCACGAGAACGGGTACTTGAGGCGCAGCGCGATCATCGCCGCAAAGAAGGCAACCGCCTGCGTGACCAGAACAAAGTCAATCTTATTCCACTTTTTACGCCAGAGGCCAGCGAAGGTGAAACCCGCGAGTAAAACAAAGCAGAAGCTGGCGATACACGCAAGCCACCGCCCCGCCGGTTCCATCCATAGTTTAAATTCACCGAACAGCGACGTCTTGGCGAGGTAGTTCCAGAAAAACTGCCGGCCGAGTTCGTCGTGCCACGGATCCGTAAAGGGTTCCGTCAAGAAGGTGCGGATGTCGAAGAACAGGAAGTTGCCGGGGTTGTTCTGCACGAGGACGGAACTATCGTTTCCGCCGGCATTGCCGACGACGTCACCGCCGAGCACGCGGACAACGACGATTATGCCGGCAACCAGCAAGACTGCGAGAGAGGCCCATTCCATGCGGGAAAGTTTACGCAGGACTCGAGGCACCGTATGCACCAGCACCGTAACGCCCACAAGCCCAAATGTCACGACCGCGGTGGACTTCGTCCAGTACGCGATTGTCGCGGACAGCACGGCGACAAGCAGGTACTTGCCCAAGCTCGTCCGGATGTAGCGGATACAGCCCCAAAGCGCAATTGCATGCATCGCGTAGAAGAGGATGTCGTTGCCAATCCGCGGCGAAGCGAGGATAAAGCTAGGCCACAGGCTCCAAAGCAGGGCCGCAATATAGCGGGGATTGCCCCACAAAAGTTCGCGGATGCACGCGAGCCCAAAACCGAGCGCGACAAGCGATATCAGGAAGTCGAACCACTTCACCGCATTCTGGGGAGCAAAGCCGAGCCATCCGGAAGCCTTCCAGACGCCCGCGCCCGCAACGAAATAAACCGGCGGATGATAGCAGGTCCAGCACTCGTTTGCCTCCGGAATGTGATGGTCATTGGCAATCAGCTGGATATAGTGAAGGTGTCCGCCCGTATCGTGACCGCGTTCGTCGAAGAACGTCGACTGCGTATAGGCGACGCGCAGGAGCAGCCCCACAAAGAAAATCAACAGCAGGTGCGAATCGATCTTGAAGCGACCACCCACAGAAAAAATCAGGCCGCCAAGACACAGGAAGAACAGCACCGAAAAGAAACTCATCAAGAAGCTGTCCGCCAGAAACCCGACAGACATTCCCCCGAGGCCGCTGGTGTTGCGCAGGGCAATCTCGATATGGAATTTCGACACATCCTTGCCAACATGCTTTTGCATTTCCGACTTGGACAGCCTGAATCCGGTATTCCAACTGCAATAGCCCGGATACGTCCGGAACGGGAGATCAACGCCGTTCACCATAAGGTTCGTCACGCAGTCGTCCGGATGGATATCAAGCGTAAAGTCACCACCAAGCCCCGACGAGACATCCAGTTCAATGGCAAAGCCTTCTTCCTGCCCCATCGGGAGGCTGACCGGCATCGGGAGCGTCTTGGCGCCCCCTGCGCGATACAGGATAGCGTCGCTCATCGACGGGCTTGCAACCCAGTACAGTACCGCGGCCAAAACCGCGCCCAGCACGAGTATCAGTTCACGGTACTTTTTCAGCCTCGCAAGCATCACTTCTTTCCTTCGTGGTATTCCTCTTCGGAATTCACGTTCCAGAGCGCCGTCTTGTCGGTAGAATTTTCACGGATGCACTTCACGACTTCCATGGCGGCAAGCATGCTGTGGTCCATGTTGTTGTACTTGTGCATGCCGTTGCGGCCCATGAGGAACAGGTTCTCGATCGGGTCCACGTATTCGCGAATCTTGTCGAACTCGGCGTAAGTACCGAAGTAGGCCGGGTACGCCTTACGGATATGGAACACCACGGAGTCGCGCACGTCTTCGGGCCTCGCCACGTCAATCTTGTCGAGTTCCTCGATCGCGAACTTGATGAAGTCCTTGTCGGGCATGCGCCACATCTCGTCGCCCTCGGTAGCGAAGTATTCGAGACCGATCCACACCTTCTCGGGGTCAGCGACCAGGTAGGGGCTCCAGTTGTTGAAAATCTGAATGCGACCGAGCTTCACGTCGGATTCCTGCACGTAAATCCAGTTGTCGGCCACGAACTTGAGCTTGCTTTCGGGAGTGCCGGGCTTCGCCGGATTCTTGATGAGCAGCTTGTCCAGAAGAAGGCCCACGGTAATGAAGTCACGGTAGACAAGGCCTTCGGCGACGCGCTTGACCTCGTCGGGAACGGGAGTCTTCTCGCTGTCCATCCCCGCAATGAGTTCCTTCACCGGCATGGTGCTGAGGAAGTAATCGCACGGGACAGTTTCGCGCATGACGACGCCGTCGGAACTCATGCTTTCGACGGAAACGCTCTCGACGCGCTTGCCGTCGGCGGAACGGTTCACGCCCACGACCTTCTCGTTCATGCGGATTTCGCCACCCGCTTCCTTCACCTTCTCGGCGACCGTTTCCCAGAGCTGGCCCGGGCCGAATTTCGGGTAGAGGAACTGGCCGATAAGGCTCGTCTCGGTATCCTTCTGGCGGATATCCGCACCGTTAGCGGCTCCCGCTTCGGACTTCTTCTTGCCGGCAAAAATCTGCTTTACGGCGTGCACCACCGTCTTGGTGATGGAAAGTCCCTTGATGCGCTGTCCGCCCCAGTCCGGGCTGATCTTGCTGCACGGCACGCCCCACACCTTCTCGGTGTAGTCGCGGAAGAACGTGCGGTAGAGTTCCACGCCGAAGCGGTTAATCATGAAATCTTCGAGGCTCTTTTCCTTGCGGGCGGGGAGCAGCTGCACCTTGATGTAGCTCATGCCGATCTTGAACATGCGCCACAACCCGAGGTTACGGATGGTGTCGCCGTTCAGGCTCACCGGATAATCGAAAAGCTTGCGGAGGAAGAGGATACGGCTCAGGCGGCTGCGGCAGAGCATCACGTAGTCCGTATTCTCGGGGTCGGGGCCGCCGGCCACCAGCGGGACGGAGCGCCCGATGGCGATGTCGTCCTTGCTCGCGACACCTTGCAGCGGCAAGATTCCCTGCCACCAGTCCATCACGGTATCGCTCTTGCTAAAGAAGCGGTGACCGCCAATATCCATGCGGTTCCCGTTGTAGCGCGCCGTACGGGAAATTCCCCCGATGACGTCTTCGGCTTCGAAGATGACCGGTTTCACGTCCGTCGTACGCAACAATTCCAATGCCGCCGTCAGACCCGCAGGACCAGCGCCCGCAATTACGGCAATCTTCTTTTTCGAATCGTTTTCCAAGGCCATCTTAATCTTCCTTTTTTTTCTTAAAAAGCAAAAGTTTCCGGGCGCCGAAATTCCACATGAGCACAAGCACAGCGGCAACGACCTTCGACAGCATCTCGTTCAGCGAAAGGCCATGGACCATCAGGTACATGAGCGACTCGTTAATGCCGACCCCGGCTATCCCCACCAGAGTAAACAAGAAAAATTCCACGGTTTTCTGCTTTTCGAGCGTCCGCCTGCAGGCGGTGAACACCCACACGATGCTCATGGCATAATTGAGCACGAGGCCCGCGACAAGGCCTACCAAATTCGCAAGCAGGTAATGCCACCCGAACGTATACAGGCACAGTGCGAAAAGTCCGAAATCCACGACGAAGGCAAGCCCGCCCGTCACGAGGTAACGGAGGAACTGCCCCGCGAGGGATTTCCTCGGGAACTTATTGCGCAACGATGTCACGACAGCAGAAAGCATTCAAGGTAAATTTAATAAATCTTCCCGAAAAAACGCCTCAGCATCACATGGCAAGAATAAGCAATATCGCCGTACACACGACAAAAGCCGAAACCAGGGCGTATCCGAGTACTTTCCACTTGAGGGAAGCCCCTTCGCATGTTATTCCTTGCGCCACGAAAGGGACAAAACAGATGATTACGGGCAATATGTAGCGAAAATCGTTGCTGCACGCGAACGAATGCCGGATGCGCAGGAACATCAGCGCGGCAACGAAAGCCGTCCCCTGCAACAGCAGGAACCAGTGGACCATCTGCAATTTGGTCCTCCAGAAACCGCGCAGCGCATAAACCACGAGGCCAAGGAACGAACAGCTCAGCAATGTCGCGAAATTCCGGCCCACCACGCTCCGCAGCATTTCAAATTCCCCAAAGAGCGATGTCTTGAAAGCATAATTCCAGAAATACACGCGTCCGAAATCGTCGTTCCATGCGCTAGTAAACGGACTTGTCACGAAATTTTTCAAATCAAAGAATATGTAGTTGAAAGCCTCGCTCCCGACTCTCAGCTGGCCATTCAACCCGCCTGAATTGCCCACCAGGCCGTTATCGCCAAGCAGGTGCTGCAACACGACGGCAACGACCAGCGCCAAGAACATTCCCGCGGCCACCAACTCGGAGCATCTAAATTTGCGTCCCCGCACGTTCACCCAGTAACCCCAAGCCATGAACAAGACGAGCGTCCCGAGAGTTACAAAGCCGGTCGCCTTGGTCCACATCGCAAGCGCGGTCGCAATCACGGCGACAATCAGGAACCGCCCCCGTCCATCCCTGATGTACTTCATTCCGCACCACATGCAGAGCATGTGCAGCATATAGAACATCTGGTCGTTACCTATACGGGGCGACACGAGAATCATCACGGGCCAGAACGCCCACAAGGCAGACGCAATACCCAGCGCCTTCCCGGAGAAGAAATTCCGCAAGAAAAGCATCCCGAAAAAGAGCGTCAGTATCGAAAGCAAAAGGCTGAACGCCTGCAAGCCCGCCGTGCCCGGAAGCCCGATCCACTCGCCGATAAGATACGAAGGCACCGCAGCGACATAATATACGGGCGGATGGTAACAGGTCCAGCAATCATCGACTCCGGGTATAGAACGATTTTCGATAATGTACTGCACATACCCAATATGGCCTTCCACGTCGTACGAGAAAGTCTTATACGAAGCATTTATAAAGAACACCATCCTCAGGACGACCGCGGCGAAAATGATAAAGGCCAGTCCCCAACCAAGTCCGAACCGCCGGGCAAGCAAAAGGCAAAGCGAGGCAAGCGACAAGACAATCAGGACATACAGAACGATCGGCAAAACCGACGCCTGCTTCACGAGCACGTTCAGCCCCGCATCGCCGCCGTTGTTTATCAGATAGAACGAGTAATGCGTCTTGTCCCCGACCTTGTAAGGAGCCGTTACGCTATCGCGCAGAACGAACCCCTTCGCAAAATTGCAATTACCCTGGATATGGTTCAGGTCGACCATGCTGCCGTTAACGATGACAATCTCCGCACAGTCATCCGGAATTATGTTCAGGTCGTAATTCGAAAGTCTGCTTTTGACATCGAATTCCACGCTGAACCTTTCCCCCTTCTCCATTTTCATCAGCAACGGGAAAGACGATTCCTGCGTAGCGGTGTCCCGAACCAACCGGACATTTTCAATCTTTGGGAAAAATTCCAGCATTCCCCACAAAGAAAGAATCAATACCAAAACGCAATATATTTCCGGTTTTCTAAAAATTTTCATCCTAACCATCTTAAAAATCACCACTCAATAACGCCCGCTGAAAACTATCAGGGGCTGCTAGAATATTATTTGTGTTCTTTAGTTACTAATCGCTACAGATCGTATCGCAAGAACTCACGTTGTCTATGACCCGGCAGTGGACACCGCATACCTGGTTCTCGGGAGTCACACCTTCACAATCCCTCTTGTAAAGATTAGCCTCCCTCTGGAGCATGGAGCGCGTCGAGCTAAAATCTGCGCCATATGCGCATGCGAGTTCCAATTTCTGGTTCTGCGAACAGCCCTTTCCGTTCTTGTAATCCTTGAACACACCGAGATCTCCTTCGCATTTCGTACGGAAAGCATTGTAGTCCGATTCGCAGGATCCATCCGTATAGTAACTGTTGAGCAGCCTCAACACAACACCTTCTTCGGCATAGACAAGGCTAGTCATTTCAATATAGGCGCCCGTTCGAGAAGGAAGATAGCGTACGCCAGCCTCTCCTTCATATATACTCACATAGCAGCCGTTTTCTTCGTAGAAAGCTTCCCTCTCCGTTTGGAAGTTGTAGGCCGTATGCGAAGACGACGTGCTCGGTTGAGAAGAACCGGTATCCTGCGCAGTTCCCATTGTAACTAAATCGAACTTCGCCAAGACGCTGTCACACGCCGTCTTTATCACATCCGAAATAGGCGGGAGCAGCGTATCCCCTTGATCCGAGGAACTGGAGTATATCATCATCGCGGCACTGGAGAGTTTCTTTGTCGACGAAGAATACTTGACTCCGGTCGTATCCAACCCATTTACTGTTTCGCTGGTGGAGCTAGACTCTTCCCGGGCAATATCGTTCGGTTCCGTCGTCGCCCCGGTCATCTTCTCGGAACTCATATCCGAGCACGACGCAAGCATCGCTGCGGCAAAAAGAACGGGCACCAAAATCAGCGCAAACTTATTCATTTAATTCCCCCTTCGGCCGAGTCAACGGGAAGAACTGCAAGTTAAGTCGGTAAACCTGTTCGCCCGCCTTTACTCCACTCGCAATATTCAATATCTTTTGTCTAAAATTCTCGAGTTCCACGACGATACGGTCGTATTCCGTCTGCGTAACCGCCAATGTCACGCCCGTAAAGTTGCGTTTCGATTTCGGAATCGCATCGACGGCCTCGCCAGCGAATTTCGCCATCTGCCGGTGCATGGAACGAATCGCAAGCGGCATGATTTCCGAATATGTGGAAACAATTTTTTCCGCCTGTTCGTACACGTGTTCATCTTTCTTATGGAGAATTCCCGCATGGACCATGAAATCCAGGGATTCGCGGACTTCCGTAGCGTTCGCCTTCGGATAGCACATCCGCGCAAGCGTCAAAGGTTTCGCTCCGGGATTCATCGGGGCGAGTTCTCGCAGCACGGGATTAAGCCATGACTCGAAATACGCATACATATCGCCATCGAGCATCTTGACGCTGTATTCCTTCGACAGCTCGCGAATGCGCGCGAGGACCTTTTTCTTCTTTTCTTCGTCCTGAGCCTCTGCGTAATCGACCAGCAATACGAAATACTCCTTCTCGTAATCGACGAGGCCCATAGCCGTCGCCACGCTTTCCACACCCGCCTTGCTCAAGCGGCTCTTGCCATCGCACACAACCTTCATGTAGTTCGGCGAAGAGAACCCCGCAAGCCTCGAAAACTCCCTCCACGAAAAGACGAAAACGCGCTTGCGTTCTTCATAGAAGTCCCGCATGTACTTGCGATAGTCATAATATTCGAAAACCGATTTCATCAAGCCAAATATACATCCATCTACACTACAAAACATGCGTTTTTAATCAAATTATCAAATATTTTACAGAAATCTTAAAAAATTTAATACATATACTACATTGCGTAGCATATAGAAAATCGGGTCATTCCCAAAGGAACGACCCACGGGACACTCGCCTACGTTAGGAACGCGGAGACCAATTTCACCAGGTTTTCATGATCCTGGACAGCGGTCATTTCGCGGATGCTGTGCATGCTGAGCATGGGCTCGCCGACATCGACGGTCGGAATCCCGAGTGCGGCAGAAACCATCGGACCAACCGTAGAACCGCAGGGCATATCGTTACGCATCACGAATGTCTGGAACGGTACGCCCGCCTTCTTGCAAATCATCTTGAACTGTGCGCTCGAGAATACATCACTCGCGTAGCGCTTTTGCGAATTTATCTTAAGTGTAACACCTTTGCCGAGTATCGGGGCGTGGTTCGGTTCCGACTTCGCCGGGAAATTCGGGTGTTCGGCATGGGCCATGTCCAAGGATATGGCCAGCGATTCCGAGAAGAACCTGTCCAAGGACATCTTGGGATCACCAGGTTGGAACAGGCCGTGTTCAACAAGAAGCTGTTCCAGGACGCTCCTGAGGAAACTTCCGGCAGCGCCTTCGCGCGTCAGGGATCCGACTTCCTCGTTATTGAGGAAGCACGCCACCTGGAAATCGTACCTCTCGGCTGACGCCTTCGCCATGCCCGTCGCAACCGCATGACAGCTAGAAAGGTTGTCCAGGCGGCCCGAGAAAATCCATTCCCCCTCAAGACCGCCGCGCTGCGCGGGCTGCGCATCAAACAGCTGTATGTCAAAATCGAGCAACCGCGCTCCCTTGGGCAAATAGGCCTGCAACGCTTCGACGAACTTGGCGCCTTCGCGCGAAGACCACAACGCATTCAGGTCGGTCTGCGGGTTGACCTTCAGGCCATCCTGATTCACATTGCGGTTCAGGTGAATTGCCAGTTGCGGAATGCGGAGGAGTTCCTTGCTCCGGATGAGCGTCTTCTCTATTTTCCCGTCCAACTCGTACAGGACTATTCCCGCATATCCCAGATCGCGGTCAAACCAGCTCGCATAAATGGGGCTACCGTAAATCTCGGGGTGAAGGGTCTGGATGCCAGCCGTCCGCAAATCCGGGTTCGGCGTAATCTTGAGCGCCGGAAAATCGGTATGGGCCAGAAGAATCCTGAATCTTGATCCCGGATGGGCCTTCTGGGGAGCCGCGGTTACGATAATCGACCCGCCGCGTTCCCAAATCCTCATCCGGCCGTTCCCGGACTCTTCAAAAAATCGTTTTAAGCAGCCAACCGTATGGTACGGAGTCACCGATTCGTTCAAAAAGTCCAGAAAATTCATAGAAACCTCCATTTATAGCCAAAAAATAAAAAGAAAAAATAGGTCATGCACATTGAAAATAAATATTTATATATTTCTTAACATGATCATCAAGCCCGTCAAGCAAATCAACTGGATGGAAATTTCCGGCCTCCTGGTCGGCGTCTTCTTCACAGTTGCCGTCATGATTTTCGGGCTCGTCCTCTACACCAAGCTTTTTACCAGCGGCATAATCGGTGTCGAGGAATACAAACTTCACAGTACATTCGAAAAGGCGCTCGGCCTGCGTCCCGGAACTCGCGTACAAATTAGCGGTGTCGACGTGGGCCAGATTACGGACATGGAAATCGAGGCGAACGGCGTGCACATGGAGTTCACCATCCGCAAGCAGTTCCAGAACTGGATTACCGACAGCGCCCAGGTATTCGCCATCCGCGACCAGAACCTGATTTCGGCACGCGTCATCAACATCGACGTGAACCGCGGCAAGGGCCGCATCCTAGAAGACGGAGACTTCCTCCCGCCCGGCAGGGCACAAGACATCGAAACAGTCCTCGAGACGGCCAACGAGCTCCTCGGGCGCGTGAACCTCCTCATCGATGCGGCCGATACGCTCGTATCGATGGCCATGGACACGGGAACCACGGTGGGCGCCCTGTTCGGATCCCGCGGACTTTACGACAACCTAAACCGCCAGCTCATCCGCCTCGACGACATCACGCTCGCTGGCAAGACCGCCATCCACAAGGCGGCACTCCTCGTCGATACGCTGCAGAGCAGCATGCCTCCGCTACTGCACCGCGTGGACGGCATCGCAGACGACGTTTCCGGCATGATGACCGACCTCAAGCCCCTCCCGGGCAAAGTTGACCGCCTCATCGACAACGTAGACGGCATGATGGGCAACATCGACACGACTATCGGAAAGGTTGACGTCCTCCTGAAAGACGTCGGCCAGGTCACCTCCGGACTTTCCGACTTCATGGAAACCACGGAACAGACATTGCAGAACGCCGACGATCTCATGACAGGCATCTCCAACGTGTGGATTATCCGCAGGAACATGCCGAACAAGGATTCCGTGCCCTTCATGGTGGAGACCCTATGGTAATGCGCAAGTTCGGCATCGCAGCACTGCTTTCGCTTGCCTCAATCGCAAGCGCCTCCGAGTCGGGCATCCTTTCGTCCCGCGCCCAGCGTTCGCTCGACGCGGGCAAGTTCGCGAAGGGCTACGGGCAGCTGGAACGCGCGCTCCTCGCCAGCCGCAAGGAAGCGGACCTGCGCTCCGAAGGCCGCGTGCTCATGGCGATGGCGCAAGTCCGCACGATGAGCCTCGATTTCGAACTGGCCGACACCCTGCTTGCGCAGGTACGTCCTGAAATTCTCGACAAGAACACCAACCTGATACTCCTCCAGGGCAAGGCCGCGCTGGCCAACGCGCAGGGCAACTTCGACGAGGCGCTCAAGGTGTGCAATTCCGCGGACGCTGATTCCGTAAACAAGTCCGACAAGCCACTCCAGGCTTCGTTCTATTCCGAATGCGCCATCGCGCAGGCCGCCAAGGGCAGGAACGACGATGCCGAAGAATCGCTCAAGATGGTCGGCAAGCGCACAAGCAAGAAGGGCGGGTTCTACGCCTGGACTGCAGCCCGCATGGCAGACCTGCAGGGCAAGCGCGAAGCGGATTCGCTCTACCAGGCGGCCGAAGCCATGTCCATCAAGAACAACGTCCCGTACATGACGGCGACAATCCTCTACCAGCGCTCGCTCCTGAAAGGCACTCCGGCAGATGCCGCCGCCGACCTGAAACTGCGCTGCAAGAACGCGTTCGAACTGATGGGACTCCCGAACAACGCGAAGCGCTGCGGGGAATAATTCAAATTCTTTTTAAAAAAGAAGCCGGTCAAAACCGGCGTTTTTTAATTCACTGCGGAAGCAGGAACGGCACTCGCCGAATCGGCGGCCGCATTGTCCGTGCCGGTTTCAGCGGCAGGCTCTTCTGCGGCGGCAGGTTCCTCGGTCTTCGCGGGTTCAACCTTCTTCAGCGAAAGCAGATGCGCGTAAGCATAACGCGGGGGAATCTTGCCATCGGCAAACGCGTCAATGGTCTTCTTGATTTCCTTGTAGGTCGTGGAGTCGCGGCCCTCGGTCGCCCCCACGCCCCTGTAGCCGAGCACGCGGAAGGTCTTGTTGTAGAAACTATTGCGGAACTTCTTGAAACGCGGCTGCATCACGTCGTTCAAAATCATCTCGACCGCAGTCTCCGTCTGTTCCCGATCCAATTCGAAGGTTCGGTATATCAAGCGGATATGTTCGGGGATAGTCGAATCGGGATAATCGAAATACGGGCGCATCACGTCGGCTGCCGCCTTCTTGTCCGGGTAAGGCCCGTTCGAAAGCCTGAGCGCGAAACCGACGGCAAGCCTCCATTCTTCGGGGAAGATACGGACCGCGCGGCGCATCACGGCGAAGTCCGACGTATCGCGGGTATCCGTCGGAGTAATGCTGCCAACAAAATAGTAAGGCGTGAAAAACAGACTGTCCAGTTCGGTGCACAGGTTCGCCACATGGCTCAGGTATGCGTATTCCTTGCCGGTAAGGTAGCTTTCGCCCAGTTCGGTGAGGCCCTTTATCCAGAAGAGGCCCGCAACCGAAGCATCGTGACCGGCGGCGACATATTTCACCGACGACGCCTTAGGCAAGAAGGATTCGTCAAAGTTCGTGCCGGGAAGAGGCTTCGCCATATTAAAGGCGAGCGCGATGACCGCAACGGCAAGAACTATGGGAATCAAGAAGCGCATAAGTAATTATTAGTTACTAGTTAATAGTTCCAAGTTTCTAGAATTTCTAATGTCAAGAAGTTTTTCATAACAGCATCACTAGTAACTCAGAACTCGGAACTATGAACTCAGAACGCGCAAGCCTCGGCGAGACGTTCCAGCGCGTCGATGCAATCGTTCGCGAAGTTCGCCGGAGTATTGTTGCGCTGCCAGGCAAAATTGAGCCCGCTAGAACTGTTGAGCACGTGGAACTTGCGCTTGCCACCGCCATTCGCGATTGCAGTAAGCACAGTCTTCGCATCACCGCCCTGACCGCCGGGAACGCCCGGAATGGACACGCCCGGAATGAGGAACGGAATTTCGTGCTTCTTGGCCACCGTGTAAGCGGTAATCTGCTCGAGTTCTTCGGGGTGCGTCGCACCGACGACAGCGCCCAGGTAACCGAGGGAGCCGTCCCATTCCATAATCTTGTCGGCGACGGAATAGAAGGCCTGCGCATTGTCACGCGGGTCGTCGCTACGGACAACGTTCATGTCCTGGAAATCATGGGCGCCCTTGTTGCTCGTGCGGAGCAGCACATATGCACCGTTCTCGGAATTCTCGCGGATGAACGGACCCACGGAATCGGAACCCATCCAGGGCGAAACCGTGACCGCATCGGCCTTGTAAACGTCATAGGCGGCAGTCGCGTAGGCGGCGCTAGACTTGCCGATATCGCCACGCTTCGCGTCGAGAACCACCGGAATGCCGGCGCTCCTGTAAGCGGCGATGAGTTCCTGCAGCACGAGCATCGCCTGCACGCTCACGCATTCGTAGTAAGCGCTGTTCGGCTTCACCACGGCGGGCTGCACGTTACGGCGCAGGGCGCATTCCAGAATGTCGAGGTAGAAGCGCTTGATCTTCTCTTCGGCACTGCCTTCGAGAGGAATCAGCTTGAGCACCGGGTCCATGCCCAGGCAAACCGGGTTCCCGCAAGCGGCGATGCGCTGTTCAAGACGTTCGTGGAAGTTCGCCATTACTTGAGTTCCTCCTGGATCTGGGCGGCCTCGTAACTGAGGATGCCATGAGCCACGGAAACATTGAGGGATTCGAGCTCGCTGCTCATCGGGATCTTCACGGTCTCGTCAGCAAGTTCGATGAAGTACGGGTTCGTGCCCGCGCCCTCGTTACCCACGAGGAAGGCCATCTTGCGGAGCTTGTGCTTCGGGATGTCGCGGAGGCTCTGCTTCGCATGCAAATCCGTAGCGATGATGGTGTAGCCCTTGCTGCGCAGGAAGTTGATGTGGTCGACCATGTCGATGTCGAATTCGAAAGGCACGCGGAGGAACGTTCCCGAAGAACCGCGCACGACCTTCGGGTTGAACGGGCTCACCGTACCGCGGCCGAGCACCATACCGTCGGAACCGAAACCGAGGCTCGTGCGGAAGAGCGTACCGAGGTTACCCGGATCCTGCACGGCGTCGACAAGCGTAATCACGCTGCGGCTCGATTCGTACACCGGCTTCTTGTTCGCGATGCGGCAGTGCGCGATGATTCCCTGCGTAGTGACCGTAGAAGAAAGCTGCTTCATCTGGTCGGCAGTGAGCATATGGATGGTGACGTCCGCCTCGTTGATTTTTTCGATAAGCGGTTCGTTCTCGAAACCTTCCACCATGTAGACGGCGATAACGATTTCGCGGTGGCGGGACACGAGTTCGTCCACCACATGCACGCCTTCACCGAGGAAGCGGCCTTCGCGTTCGCGGCCCTTTTCCGTCGTGATGGCGAGAAGCTTCTTGAACCAAGGCGGATTGGCGACGGTGTCTTCGGACTTTTCAATCTGAGCGGCGCGTGCCTCGAGCGTTGCCTCGTCGATATTCTCGTCGACGCGTTCAGCCTTCTGCTCGGGGCGCTGGCGGTAAACCGGAGTGTTTTCGGAAGCGCCGTCAAAAGAACGGAACGGACGGTCACCGCGCTTGCCAAAACGATCCCCGAAGCGGCCACTTTCGCGACGGCCAAACGGACGGTCGCCAAAGCGACGCGGGCGTCGTTCGCGGTCGAAACGGCCTTCGGAATCCTCGTTGCGAGAACCATCTTCGCGCAGTCCACGCGGACGGCCCGAACGGAAACCGCTGTGTTCGCCATCGCGGCGTCCGCCAAAGGCGGGACGGTCGCCGAACTTTCTGGATTCGCCGTCGTCCTTGCGCGGGCGGCGTTCGTCTTTCTTTTCACTCACACCGAACTTGCGGGTAAGAGTGGTTTTCACTGTGCGCTTGTTTTCTTCGCTCATAGTATTTCCATCAATTGTTTGGCGACAGACTCGCCGTCTATTTTCAAGAGTTTGTACAGATTCTGGATTTCACCCTGTTCCACGAAATGGTCGGGCAGGCCAAACCGGAAGAACTTCTTTCCCGTAATCCCCAAATCAGCCATGAGCTCCATGACCGCAGAGCCGTAGCCGCCTATGCGGGTATTGTCTTCGAGCGTCACGATAACGTCGTGGCTCGAGAGAAGCCCGCGGTAGCATTCATCGTCGAGAGGCTTGACAAAACGAGCATCCACCAGCGTGGGGCTGTATCCGTTCGCCTTCAATATGGCGGCGGTCTTCTTCAGTTCGTTTGTCATGAAGCCCACACCGAGCAGCAAAATGCCCTTGCCCTGCTCGATTACCTTCGGGAGCTTCGCATCGAACGGAGCGTCGCCTGCGGGAGCGAGCGATTCGGCGAGTGCCGTACCGCGCGGGTAACGGATAGCGACAGGCCCTTCCATATCGATGGAGGCCGTAATCATGTCCCTGAGTTCGTTCTCGTTGCTCGGCGCCATGATGGTCATGCCGGGAATCGTCTGCAAGAACGAAAGGTCGAACGCGCCGTGGTGCGTGGGACCGTCGGCACCGACAAGTCCCGCTCGGTCGAGCACGAAGACCACGTGCAGGCTCTGCAGCGCGACATCGTGCATAATCTGGTCGTAGGCGCGCTGCATGAAGCTAGAATAGATGGCGACCACCGGAACCACGCCGTCGCAGGCAAGGCCCGCGGCAAACGTCACCGCATGTTCTTCCGCGATGCCCACGTCTATCACGCGGTCGGGCAGTTCTTTCGCGACTATATCGAGACCGCAGCCCGTGGGCATGGCGGCCGTAATGCCCATGATGCGCTTGTCCTTCTTCGCAAGTTCGAGCAAAGTATTGCCGAAGACGCTCGTGAGGGAGGGGTTCGGCTTGCCCGGGGCAAGCGGGAGCCCGCTTTCGGGGTCGAAGGGACCGCATCCGTGGAACTTGGTCGGGTTCTTCTCGGCGGCATAGAGACCGCGGCCCTTCTCGGTCAGCACGTGCACGATGCACGGACCGGGCTGCGACTTCACGCGCTCGAGAATCATGATAAGTTCATTTATGTCGTGGCCGTCAATGGGGCCAAAGTAACGCACGCCCAGGTCTTCGAAGAAGGCGCCGGGTTTCAGGGCGTTCTTCGCGGCAGATTCCACCTGCAGGAACAGGTCGCGGAATCGGCTGCCCAAGATACCGGGAACGCGCTTCATCAGGCGGTCCAGGTCAGAACGCATCTTGTTGTAAACCGGGTCCGAAATCACGCGGTTCAGGTACTTGCTGAACCCGCCCACGTTGGGCGCGATGCTCATCCTGTTATCGTTCAGGATGATGGTCATGTTCTGCTTCGAGAGGCCGGCGTTGTTGAGAGCCTCGAAGGCCATACCGCCAGTCATGGAACCGTCACCGATGACGGCCACCACGTTGTTCTTGCGTTCGAAATGGTTGCGAGCCACGGCAAAGCCGAGCGCCGCAGAAATGGAGGTCGTCGCATGGCCAGCGCCAAAGCAGTCGTATTCGCTCTCGTTCCTCTTGAGGAATCCCGAAATACCGCCCTGCTGGCGCAGCGTGCCGAACCGGTCGTAACGTCCGGTCAAAAGCTTGTGGACATAAGCCTGGTGCCCCACGTCCCAAACGATCTTGTCGTCGGGCGCGTTGAACACATAGTGGAGCGCGAGCGTGAGTTCTACGACACCGAGGCTAGACGCCAAGTGCCCGCCGTGCTTGGAAACCTGGCCAATGATTGTCTCGCGTACCTGCGAGGCAAGCCGGTTCAGTTCCGGGACGGAACAATGCTTGATGTCCTTTGGAGACTTTACGTCTTTTAAATCCATTACTTAACCCGGGTAATGATAAATGCGGCGATAGCGCGCAGGATGGACGTATCGCAAGCAAGGCCGTCGAGAGCCTTCAGGGATTCGTCATAGAGTTCCTTCGCCTTCACGCGTGAATTTTCAAGTCCGACGATGGACGGGTAGGTCGCCTTGCCCTTCTCGAGATCGGAACCGGCATCCTTGCCGAGTTCTTCGGTCGTGGAGACGATATCCAGGATATCGTCGACAATCTGGAACGCAAGCCCGATGGAGCGCCCGTAATTGCGGATGGCCGCGATGGACTTCTCGTCGGCGCCAGCAAGCATCGCACCCACCTGGAGCGAAGCCTCTATGAGGGCCGCCGTCTTGTGGTAATGGATGTAGTCGACAATCTCGAGGTCGACAGTCTTGCCTTCGCACTCAATGTCGGTCATCTCGCCGCCAATCATGCCGTACGTACCCAGCAGGTGGGCAAGAACCTCGATGGCACGGGCATCGCCCGCACGGCCCATCAGTTCAAAGGCCTGCACGCAGAGCGCATCGCCCGCCATCACGGCAGTCGCTTCGCCGAACTTCTTGTGGCTCGTGAGCTTGCCCCTGCGGTAATCGTCGTTGTCGACGCAAGGAAGGTCGTCGTGAATAAGGCTGAACGTGTGGAGCATCTCGAGGGCGCTGGTCGCAAGCCAGATTTTATCGCCCTTGCCGCCGAACATATCGAACGTGGCCTTCGCAAGGCCGGGGCGCAGGCGCTTACCGCCAGCAAACATGGAATAACGCATGGCCTCGTGCAAGCGGCACGGACGGTCGCTTACCGGAGGAAGATGTTCATCAAATTTCGCTTCAGCTTCTTTCGCGATGCGCGCAAGATAATCCTGGGCAATCGCCGATTCTTTTTCAAGACTTTCCATATAGACCAAAGATACTTAAATTCGCGTTTACAAACAATAGTGGCGGCGGCCAAATATCAATAAAATCACCAATTTTTGCACACCATGGGCGGTTTAAGCAAGGCTAAGTCAAGAGCGCCTTACTCATCCACCAAGACCTCTATTTTCTTGGTCTCACGATCCTGCACGCATATCCCGTCGCCGCACGGGAACAGGAGCCCCAGAACCGGATGGCGTTCATGCTTGTCATGCACCTCATACGGCAACGTAAACTCCACAAAATTATTTCCGGTCCATCTAGCGCATTTGACGACCCACCTGTACGAATCCGTATCATCCGTATTATTGAAGTAGTCATAGTCGTAGTGGTAACCGCAGCCAACGTCCCGCACCGATGCGTTTACCCAAAATGAAAGGGACGTACCCCAATGTCTATTCCATGACGAATCGAAAACAACCGTATATGGAGTCTCTTGGCCTATATAATACGACAGAAAGCGTGAACTGGCCCCGAATTTATCGGGAAACACGGTACAATCGTCAACAAAGCCTTCAGGATTCATTTTTGCGTTAGGCTCAAAAAGAGTCCACTGGCACTTATCATCCAATAGCCAGAGGGTATCAATAAAATCTCGCTCGCCAAAATCGTCAGAACAGCCAACCACTAGCTTACTTTGGTCTAAAACACTAATGTCTTCAACTTTCTTCCCTCCCAGGGGACACGACCAAATGGCCTTATTCTTTTTAAGGACGATTATGGAATCACGAGTGCTATTTTTTTTCGCCCCCAGCAATCCCTTTCTTTGAAGGAGTTTTACGCCTTTCAGATAATCCCTTTCCTGAAACAAGCAGTCTTGTTTGTATTCAAGGATAGACACTCCAGGGTCAAAAGCAGCAGGGCCTATCACATCCGATTCCTTACCGGTCTCTTTCTTGACATAGATTTTTCCGTCTATTTTTTCGACGGAAATGACACTCATCCGCTTTTTCTCCAGACACCTAAGGACCTTCACGATAGAAGGGTCCATCGCAAAGGACATCTGAAAAAGGACAAGGACGAGAAAAATCTTCCTAAACATAGCGTACTAAAATATATACAAATTAAAAATCCGGCACAATAGTGAAGGGCTTAGAATGGTTATAAAAAAAGATCCCCGGATAAACCGGGGATGACAAATGCGTTGGCAATGACTGCGGGGATTAGAACAGCGCGCCGTAAAGGGTCACGTCATCGATGTAGAACTCGGAGCCGCCTTCCACGAATATGTGGAACTGCTTGACGCCGCCCTTCACCGTATTCCATGTGGTAAAGCACGTTTCTTCATTCGCGCTGCCCACACAGAGTTCGGCGGGGTTCACACTGATGCGCTTCCACTTGGACGAGAGATAAATCCAATCGGTAGCGGCCTTCAGGTTCACAGTCGGCGACACCCAGTTTTCGAGCGAGAGCCTAATGGCCCCATCGCCCTTCGCATAGAACACCACGGAATCGATGGCGGAGAAATTCATGTAATGCTCGAACGAAGTTCCGACAAGCGCCCAGGCGTAATCGTCCTTGGCGAGCTTGTACTTGCCGTGGAACACCTTCGACTTGCGCGCAGAATCGTTTTCGAGGCCGGCCCTAATGCTGGCCGTCTTGAATTCAGTTCCCTTCTTGAGGCTGTCCGTATTCAGGTACCAGTCCGCAGCATCGTATTCGAAATCCTCGAGAACCATCACGGGGCTCAAGAACTGCGTACTCTTGGGTTCAACGGCGGTCTTCCATTCCGCATAGAGTTCGTTGCTGTCGTCCGTCAAGAAGTATATGGGGAGCGTATCGCCCGCAGGCACGTTCGGAAGCACGTAGGAACCCCACTCGTTCGTCTTTACAAGCACGTCGAGCCCGTAGATTCCCACCCACGCATATTCAGACGAAGAGCGGAGCGTTACTTTACTCGAAATAGTCGCCGTGGCAGAAAGGTTGATGGTATCCAGTTCGGACAGTTCCTTGGCGCTGAACACCTTCGAGAACGCCGCTCCATCCGAAATGACCGTCAAGCGGTAATTGCCCCTCGTGGGCCAATCCATAGTAAATTCACCATGTTCGTCGGTGCGAATATCGGAATCAACCATCTTGTTCTGAACAACATAATTTTCAACCATCGAGGTCGAAGAACGGAGCGCGACCGTCGCATAGGCAGCAGGCGTACCATCTTTCTGGAGGACAACGATTTTCCCGTCTTCCGGAGTGCGATAATCCTTCAGTACGGATTCCAGGGGTTTCACGTACAAAGTCTCTTCGCCCAGATTCTTCTTGTACTTTTCGTCGATAAAGTAGAGCTGCAGAGAATCGTTCGCAGGTACTGCCGGAAGGGCAAACCAGCCATTCGAATCCGTCTTCACGAGCACGTCGGTACCGAGCACGCCCACCCAGACAGAAGACGAGCCCTCGGGCACATCCACGATACCAGCCACAAGGCCTGTCGACACAAGCCTCACCGTATCAGGAGCATCCGCCTTGCCCGGTTCGGCAAAGTCAGCACGCGTAACGACCTTCGTATACGCAACGCCGTCGTGAACCACCGTGAGGCGGTACTTGCCATCGCCCGGAATCTTCACATCAAAGAGGCCGTCCGCATCGGCATAGGCGTCGGCCACGATGATGGCGTTCTCTTCGACAGCCTTCTCCGCCCTGTAGTCCACCTTGCGGACCGCGACGGATGCAAAAGAAGCAGCCCTGCCGTCAACAAGCGCGATGCCGTTCGTGGTCTCGCTTCCGGGGCCTTTAACAAAATCAGGGGGGTACTCGCCGAGCGACGACGAGCACGACAACCCCAATAGGGCGACCGATCCTAGAAGAAGCAACTTTTTCATTTTTCCTTCTCCTGTAGTTTCTTCGCAAACCCAATTGGGAACAACTGAATGTTCAACTGGAACACGGTGTCGTCGCCGTCGCCTTCCTGCGACATGCGCAAAAGCTCGCTCCTGAATTCCTTGATCTTTTCACGAATGAGCGCGATATCGTCCATGTTGAACGTCATCGTCACAGTACTGATATCTCTCTGCGGAGGATTGTGGCGTTCCAGCGATTCCCCAGCGAGGCGGATGGTCTCCTTCTGGAATGTACGCACGGCCTCGGAGCGCCAGTTGCCACCAGTGCTCACGAAGGTGTCGTTCACCTTCCAGTATCCATCCCTATCCCTCGAGATCATGTTTAAATCATACAAAAGTTTGACGGCACTTTTTGCCTCGTCCACCGAAATTGGGGGCGTACAGCTCTCCGCAAGCCCCTCGTAGTCGTCCTTGAACTTGCAAATGCCGATAATCGAGCGGATGGAGTTGCAGTACCAGTGGCGGTAAAACTCCAGTTCCTTCTTCGCAAGGCGCTTGAGTGGTATACCTTTGAGCACCTGCATCTTCTCGTAATGGTTCAACGCCTCGGCGTCGGTCTTCGCGCGCCCGAAGCAAACCAGTTCCGTCCAGTAAGCCGTTTCCTTCTCGTCGAGTTCGAAGAATTCCGCCATGGGCTTCACGAGCGAGAGCGTGAGGTGGATCTTGCCCTGCGACACGCGCAAAAGGTTTCCCGGGTCTGCGCCGAGCTTCATAGCCATGTAACGCCAGGATATAACAGTCTTGCGCTGTTTGAAGTCGTCAAAAGCGTCTCTAATCCATTCGCGGTAGTCTGTATATTCAAAGATCGGCTTCACAGATAAATCCTCGCGTTTTCAACCCGTAGGAACGCCCGCAAAGTCTTGTGGGCTAACAGATTAAAAATACAACTCCGCAACCCCAAAAGGAACCTATTTCGGCTAGTCTCCGTTGTGAAATTTTACAACGACATTTTCGCCTGCGGCACAAACCGCCGTCCAGTGGCATTCTGCAGCGTCCTTGAACGCCACATTGCCGCAAATCCCTTTAAATTCAAGGTTTTCGCCTTTCACATCATACAAGACAAGGTAATCGAGCAGCTCCATCTTGGAGGCGAGGATGCGCTTGTCCTGCATGAGAGCCGAAGTGATTGAAATCACGCAGCGGTCCTTGTCCGGATGCGATTCCGCCTGTCCGGACTGGGCAGACCAGTTCAGCTGGATCGGCTTGAAATCCACCTCCGGCTCCTCGTGCTGCGCACAGGACGCAAGCAGGAACGCGGCGATAAAGGATAAGGCAAGGCGCTTCATGGCTTAACGCTGGCGCCTGTAGGTAGCGCTCGTTACGCGGTTGCGGCCGCCTTCCTTGGAGGCGTACAGGGCCTTGTCGGCGCGTTCGAACAAACGCTTGGGATCTTCGCCTTGCACCATCTCGGAAATACCGAACGAGCACGTGATCTTCTGCTGCGGAATGAGCTGAGTCTTCTCGATGGCGACACGGAGCTTTTCGGCCAGGAACTGCGCGTTCTGGATAGGCGTCTCGCCGCAGAGGATGACGAATTCCTCGCCGCCCCAGCGCACCAGGCTGTCGCTATTGCGGATCTTGCCCTGGATGAGCTTCGTGAGGTTGATGAGCACCTCGTCGCCCACGCTGTGGCCGTAAGTGTCGTTCACATCCTTGAAATGGTCGATGTCGAGCAGCACGAACGAGACCGGACTGCCATTCTTGGTCAGGTTCTCCTGTTCACGCAAAAGCACGCTACCGAAGCCAGCGCGGTTGAGGCAACCCGTAAGCGGGTCGGTACGGCTGGACTTCTCGTATTCGCTCTTCTCGATTTCGAGAGCCTCGAGGTACTTCTCGAGTTCTTCCTGCTTCTTGCGGTTGGCCGCGCGTTCGCGGTTGTAGTCGAAGAAGCGAATGACGAGAATAATGAGGAACGTCACGAACCAGAGGGCGACCAGGATGGTCACGAGGTCGAGTTTAGCAATCTTCTTGCCCTTGAAGCAGAACCCGCGGATTTCGAGGGTGCCGTAACCAAGCGGAGCATTCGTACCCGTCTGGATTTCAATGAGCGGGATGTTCGAAAGGTCTACGCGGGCCTTATGCACGCTGATTTCGTTCTGGGCCACCCACCACGAAGCCACGCGGAATTCCTGGGGGACAAACACCGCCGGATAGGTCTCTTCGAGCGGGAAGAATTCGACTTCGTTGAACTTGAGGGAGCCTTCGTCGCCGTCACGGTAGAATGCGGGGTCGTAGGCGCGGAAGTAGATACGCACCGTTCCCTCGCCGCGGGGCTTGACCCACACGAAAATGCTGTCGTACTTGGAGAAGTCACGACCCTTGGTCTTTCCGTCGCCCAAGAGAATCTTGACGCCGGCATACGGATAGGCGTAGCCTTCCTTCAGTTCATAATCGACAATAATGGAGGAATCGGTACGGGTGATGGCCACGGCAGAGGAGCCGCCATCAGCACTGTCCGTTTCGGCAATGACATAGGGGTAGTCGGAGAGGTTCAGGAAGACAATTTCATCAAGCCCATTCTGGTACGCGAAAAGGGCTATGACCGTAGCAGCCAATAGCACGAAAATCAGGATATTCATCCTGAAGAGAGCGTATATTTTTTCCATAATCCTCGACATAAAATCTTTTCCTTCCTAAGCACCCGAATAAAAAATAACTTTTTACGGCGCTTTTAGCGAGAGAGCCACCCGCCAAGACGGGCTACAAGGGGCCTCAAATCGTTCGCAAGCATCTTTTGGGACATTTCGCTCGGGTGTCCGTGCAGCGCGGTGTTCTCCGTGTAAACAAGCCTATACAAGAGGTCCGCATGGCCAGCAGCCACCTGATCCTTGTAGATTTCCTCTACCACGGGGGTAAGGGCGTCGTTCGGCCACGTCTTGGTGGACACGAGCAGGAACTTGACCCCGGGATGGAGCGAGCGCAGCTTGTCCAGGAGGGCGGCATAGGCGCGCTTGAACTGGGCCGCATCCGCATACGGGGGTTCACCCTGGAAGTCGTTTATCCCCACGAAAACGACCACCACCTGGGGGTGGAACTGCTCGAAGTCCCAGCGGATGCCCGCCGTCTTCGGCCCCTGATCGGCACCGCCCGCTTCCTGTTCGATGCTCCCCGGCACCGTGTATTCGTACAAACTAGCAAGCGTCCATTCCGGAACAATGTTCGCGTAATTGCGCACGAGCCCGCGACCGCTCACGGCATTGATCTGGTAGTCGGCCTTGAAGCCGTCGGCCAGCAAGAAAGAGTAGGCCTTCGCCGTATTCGTCTTCTCGAACGGAGTGCCGTCTTCGGGGCCATTCGCCTCGACTCCGTACCCGACGGTGAAGGAATCGCCGATAAACTCGATGCGGCGCCTGGAAGGTTCCGGACGCTTGCCAAAAGAACCGCCCTTCCCGAGCGCAATCCCGTGGAGGCATATTTTGCCCGGATTCGACTCGCTGACCTTGACCAGACGGTAGAGATGCTCCCGGCCGTCCTTCGCGAGGGCGACCTTCTGCACCGTGCGGCCCAAGATGGTGAAATATTCCCCCGGCTTGCCGTCGGTATCGAGCCTGAAGCGAGCCTCGCCCTCGATATCGAACGAGACCTCCTTCGCGTTCGCCCAGAAGCTCACGGAAACCGCGGGGGCGCTTGCACACAGGCAAGAATCCGCCTTGGCCCAGCGGCCGTTGAGAAGCAGGGAATTGTCGAAGGAATCGGGCATCGCGGCACCTCCATACACACATGCGGCAAGCACGAATGCCGCTGTCAGAATTTGTTTCGAGTTCATACGAGGACAAAGTAGAAAGTTAAGCCCAAAGAGACCAGCACTTTTTTATATTCTCGGCATGCAAATGCGGACAACCACCCTCGCCATAGCCATAGCAGGCGCCCTCTACGGGGCGGCCATAGGGATTGCCGCAGATTCCCCGCCCGCAGGCAAGGTCGCCAACACGCAAGTGAAGGAAACCCTCTCTAAAGACGCGGCTAAAGACGCGCCGGCCAAGGACGCGGTTAAAGAAACGGCTAAAGACGCGCAAGCTAAAGAGGCGCCCGAGCCGGGCTCGCCGGGGGATACCCTCACGCGCGAAGATGCCCGCATGGCCTACCTTGTGTACAAACTGCTCGACAAGAAGGGCAAAATCAAGGGCGCGAACCTCAAGCGCGGCGCAAAACTCTTTTACCAGAACTGCAGACCGTGCCACGGCGAAGACGGCCACCGCATAAACTTCAACCCGATGGGCGACCCCGCCTTTATCGGGCAGCGGGCGCGCGATGACATGCCCACGTTCTGGTACCAGATGAACTTCGGTGACGAAGACCGCCGGATGGAATCCTACTACGACGAAATATCGCTCGACGAGATGAAGGACATCGCGGGCTACGCGCAGACGCTTCCTTAATAAAAAAATGCGCCCCGAAAGGCGCATCTCGTACAAATTATACTTCAAACAGGTGCCCGCCGAAGTAATAAGGCGCGAGCGGTTACATCACGCTTCTTTTCGAAGCACCTTGATTTCCTGGATAAACGAAAGCTGCAAAGGCGAAACGCCCTCGAAGCCGCGTTCCTGCACATCGACATTGAGCGGAGCCCTCGCAAGGTGCAGAGCGTGCACGGAGAACACGATTTCGCGTTCCTTCTCGGCGCGCTTCGCCGGGTCCTTGACCTTCGCGGCGAGGTACACGCCCGTAGTCTTCGCATAACGCAGCACGTACACGAGGTCGGAAGTATCCAGCTTCTGGTAGACATCGCTGTACTTCGTGGACTTGAGCGCCGACTGGAGCGTAGCCTCGTCCACCTCGTTTTTGAGCTCGTAATCCGGCGAACCGCTTTCGGGCCAGGCAATGCAGAAATCCTTGCGCCATTCCTCGGTCGGGGCCTTGTCGCGAATCTTCGCGGAGCGGTCCACAAACGGGCTGTAACCGAAGCTTTCGAGGATTTCGAAGGCCGTATGTTCCTTCTCGGGCACGAGAACAAAGCCGTAGCCGGGGATGTATTCCTCGGTGCAGTCCGTAAACTGCGCAAAGCGGGAAAGTTCTGTAAGGATCTTCAAATCGTCGATTTTCAACAAACGAACGGTACGCACCTTCGCACCGTAGAACGAGGAGTTCCATTCACGGAAGGTCGAGAGCACGTTCTCGGGAGGCTTGATCCAGTTGAATACCTGCTCCATCTCGGATTCGGGGATGCCGCTCTTGAGGCCCGCGAGGTACGATTCCTTCTCGAAGGTGAAGCAGAGGAAGGTCTCGTCGTTCTTGACGCGTGCGAGGCATGCGACGGTGAACAGCAACTGCGGGGAGGTGGTGGCCGATATCACGAGGTCGAAGTTCGGCAGCATCGACACCTGGCCCTCGTACTGCGGGAACACGGAGGTCGACGTCCATTCGCGGCCGGCGTCGCTCAGCACCACGGCAGAAACCTTGCCCGCCTGGAACTGGAACTTCACGAGACCCAGGAGCCAGAGTTCGCGGAGCGGACGCGGGAGGTATTCCCACGCGAGATGCCTGTTCGATTCCAGGACGCGGTACGACGGGTCCATCACCCAGAACATGAAGGCCGCATCGGACACGCCGCGGGCATCGGAGATGCACTTGAGCATCTGCCTGCAGTGCGCGCTGTCGTTGCGGAAGCGTTCCTCGATCCACCATGTCAGAATGTACTGATGCAGGCGGAAAGCGCTAGTCTTCAGGAACTCGTAGGCCTTTTCCGACGGGTAGAGGAGCGAGTTTTCCTGTTCGAGCCAGCCCTTCTGCGTGAGGAAGTTGAAAATCAGCGAGAGTTCGTTCTCGGCGGCCTTGGCGGAAATCTTCGACGCCGTCACGAAGGCCGATGTGCAAATCTGGTAGCTGCGACGGTGCAGCGTCCCGTTCGTGTTGATGCGCATTTCACCGCGCTTGGCAAGCGAAAGCACGAGACACACGTGCCAGTCCAGAAGGCAGCCGTATTCCACGAACGACTTGGACGCATCCACGGATTCCTGCGGTTCGATTTCGAAACAGCGGGCGAAATCCGCAAAACCGCGGTAGACCGAAGTCCCCGACACCTGCGAACGCCACAGCAGGTATTCGCGGCACATATCAAGCAAGAACGTGCGGAGTTCCTTGTTCTTGCTTACGGGTACGGTAAGGCGCAGTTCGTTGTACGTGAGACCACGCGAACCGCTATGGTACACGAGGTTCATGCAGCGGCGCTGCCACGGTTCCATCTTTTCAAAAAGGGATACAGCGCGGGCCTTGTCCGAAAAAAAGGACATCACTTCGGACTGAATTAGAGCGTTATTGAGCAGGCCCTTCTTGCCATAGGCCTTCGCATGGACATCACGAAGCAAGGGCTTCGACATGCCGTCAAAAAAACTGTACAAATCTAACATCATCCACCTACAATAGGATGGGCAAATATAGAAAAAATTTTTTCTATTGCACACCGGTATCAGAGGCTGCACATGGTCATATCGGCAGGTAAACCTGCCGATGCGATACACGTTTGCACACTACTGCGAAAGTCGCTGCTACACGACGAACTTTTTCACGTCATCGACGGAATTGGCGACGATGTGCTTCATGTTCCAGATACGGGCGAAGCTCTTGCCGTAGGCCTCGTTCACGACGCGGTTGTCGAGGATGAGCACCTTGCCGCTATCCGTCTCGGAACGCAGAAGCCTACCGAGTCCCTGGCGCATTTCCATATACGCTTCGGGAATGTAGTATCCCTTGAACACGTTCTCGCTCCGCGACTTCATGTCGGCAGAAATGCCTGCCACCAGCGGGTCGGAGGGGTTCGGGAACGGAAGCTTGGTCACCACGAGCAGCTTGAGCGCATCGCCCGGGAAGTCGACACCTTCCCACAGGCTCTGGCACCCGAGAAGGCACGTGCCGCGGGACTTGCGGAACATCGCGACGAGCCCGTCGAGCGCGCCGTCCACGTGCTGGCACAGCAGGAGTTTTCCCTTCGCGGCAAACGCGGGAGCGAGCGCCGCCTGCGCCTTCACCATCGTCGAGATGCTCGTGAAGAGCACCATCGTATTCTCCTCGACATCGGGAAGCACCTTCACGAGCGTATCGATCATCGCATCGCCGAATTCGGGAGTCGAAGGCTTCGGCAGGTAGCGCGTAATGGCGACCGAGCGGCGGGAATCGCTGCTGGAAGATTCGTTGAACACCTTGAGGAACGGACGCTTGCCCTCGTTGCCGGCCATGCCCATGCGTTCCACGTAGTACGTGAGGTCGCCCTGCACGGCGAGCGTCGCCGACGTGAACGTGGCGGACTTTACCCACGGGTAGAATTTCGCCTGCCATATGTCGCCCGAGCGCAGCGGGTAGGCATGCATCTTGAGCGTATGCGGGTTGAAGGGTTCCTCGAGATAGAAGACCCAGCCCGGGCGGCCCGCCTTCACGAGGAAATCGAAATCAGTGATAAAGCGGTTCAGTTCCTCCATGCGGCCTTCGACATCCTTCAGGATGCCGTCCAGGCCCGCAGAGCCCGAAAGCATTCCCACGAGGGAGGCGGCACGGCTCTTGGCAATTTCGAACTGATCGAGGACCGGCTTCGGGTCGGCATCGTACTGCGCCATGATGCCCTTCTCGTACATGAACCCGTCCTTGCCTATCTTCTGCTTCGAAAGCTTCTTGCCTATCTTCATGAAGAAGCGGTGCAAGGCCTTCTCGGTCTCGGCGAGATCCATGGAGAGTTGGGCAGCCTCGTTCCTGGCGGCTTCGTTTTCGACAGGAATGCGGCCGGAAAGTTCGGCGATGAGTCCGCCTTCCCCCTCCTTCGAGGGCTGAAGGGTTTTCGCCACGTTGCGGAACCCGAAGAAAGAAATGGTGCGGCCGAACCCGCGGTTGCTTGTCGCAGGGAGCCTGTGGGCCTCATCGAATACGACATGCTCGTACGTCGGGAGGAGCGCAAAGTCAAGAGAAAGGTCCGCGAGGAACAGCGCATGGTTCACGAGGAGCAGGTTCGATTCCATGGCGGCACGCTTGGAGGCAAGCGCGGGGCATATCGAATAGAACTTGCACTTTTCGCCCTGGCAAGAAGACGCGCTGCTCGAAAGCTTGGACCAGAGCACGCGATTGCGGGCGCTGCTGAACGAGGAGCATTCCCCGATATCGCCCTTCGTGGTCGAGACGGCCCAGGGCAGGAGCGCCATGAAGGAGTCGCGTTCCTCGGGAGCGAGAAGCGACTGCGGCGCGTCAAGAATTTCGACCAGCTTGCGAATACACAGGTAGTTGTCGCGGCCCTTCAAAAGAGCGGGTTTGAGGGCGCCATCGTAAAGCGGCATAATCTGCGGGATGTCGTGGTTCCAGAGCTGGTCCTGCAGCGCGTGGGTCGCCGTACTGATGACGACGCGTTCCCCGTTCACAGCCTTGTTCGCAGCCGCTATCAGGTAAGCAAGCGACTTGCCCGAACCCGTCGGGGCCTCGAGCACGCAAAGGCCGCCCTTGTGGATGTTGCGTTCCACGCACGACGCGAATTCCTGCTGGCTCCTGCGGGGGGCATAGTTTTCGACGACCTTAGAAAGGAGTCCGTCCGCCTTGAAGAACTCGTCGACGCGGGGCACCCTCTTGCGCGGAAGCGCCTCGGCGGGCTTGTTACCCTCGGCCAGGGCGAAATGCGGTTCGGGCATCGGGGCGCCGGAAGACTCGCCGAACAGGGGTTCCCAGTCGGATTTTTCGGCGACACGCGTAAGCGCGCTCAGGAGCCACGGGTCCATTTCGTGAATCTTGGTGTAGGCCATTACGAACAACTTGCCGCAGGCTTCCGCATCCGGGAGGGCGCGGTGGGCCCGGCTCCGTTCGATGCCCAGCGCCTGCACCAGCGTGTCAAGGCGATGGTTGGGAACATCCTGGTAGGCAATCCTGGACAAAGTAAGCGAATCCCATACCGGATGGTTGCCGAAGGGTATTCCCACCTTTTCCATCGTCTGCTTCAGGAACCTGGAATCGAAAATAGCGTTGTGCGCAACGAGCGGGAGGTCGCCCACGAAGGAACAGATCTTGCCGGCAATGCTTGCAAAGTCCGGCGCATCGGCGATATCCGCATTGGTTATGCCCGTAAGGCTCTCGATAAACGGCCGCAAAACCGCTTCCGAGGGCTTGACAAGGTAATCAACACTTTCTGCCGGAACGCCGTTCTCGAAACGGACAAGGGCGACCTCTATAATTTCGTCCTTGTCAAATTCAAGACCGGTAGTTTCCAAGTCAATCGCTACAAATGCAGGTATCTTTTCCATAATGACGTCCTCAACAAAATCATGGCAGCGCCGGCATATCCGGCAGCAGCTTTTCTATATCGTTTTCACCGTTAGAAACTCGAACCGTATCGCCCGGGGCGCGCCAGGGCTTTCCGAAGCGGAACGGAGAAAGGGAGCCGCCGTCGGGCGTATTCCTGCCGTTTTCCGCATAGTAATAATCGATGAAGTACTTGCCTTCCATCAGGTTGTCAAACGCGAACTTTCCGTTGATATCGCACTTCGTAAAATAGTAGCGCTTGGTATCGAGCGAGAGCAGGCGCACGGTGACGCCTGGATTCGCGCGCTTCAGAGTTCCCTTCAGCGAAGCAAACTTTATTTTCGGCACCGTCTCGAAACGCAGCAACTTGTTGTATTTCAATTGTATAACAGTGTCGCGTACACCGTTGCTGTCGGCTTTGGCGAGCGTCGTATCCTTATAGCCGCGCAAGAAGTCTATAGCAGCATCCGTGGGCCAAGGGGAAGCGGGCACCGCCATGAAGCGAATCGGGTCGAGACGCTTCATCTCTATTTCGGTCGTATCCTTGTTCAGCACGATATGGAAACTGTTCTCGAGCGAATCCACGGGCTTGTTGAAAGCGATTACCAGCGTATCGCCCGGGAAAACGGACTTCGCCATCGACAAAAGTTTCGTATTCGAAATTGTAGGCGCGAGCGTATCGGCCGCCTTTTCCACCCAACTCCACTCCACTTCGGCATGCTTCGGGTCAAGTTCCCTGAACAGGGAATCCTTCGCCGTTTTACATGCAAACTTGTATGCAACATCCGGCTTGGGGATAGAATCGAAATAGAACTGCGGCTTTTTACCGGAAGCGCCCATGTACACATAATGCGGGTGAGCCACCTTCCCATCGGGATAAGTGAGCGAGCAGTTGAGCGTATCGGCGAATGCGGAATCGAAGAATACCGGACGCGAGAAATTCGCCTCGAGCACGTGGGCATAGGGCTGCGTAACCGATTCCAGTTCCAGGGCCGAAGTATCATGGTCCGTCAGGGGCACCCAGAGCGTATCCGTACTCTCCTCGGTAAGCACAAGGTCGCTCGTCCATACACCCGCCAGTTCTGATGCGGGCTCAATTTTTTGGTTGCCGTTCTCGTCAGCAAAAGCGACGACGCGATAGCGCCCGGGCTTGAGACCGGTCAACGTGAAATTGCCTGCGCTGTCGGCGCGCGTCACGAACAGCGGAGGCTCCTTCGTGAGCATCGGGATGGAATCGAGCTGCTTGCTGACCGTATCGCGGTACTTTTCCAGGTACCTGCGGCCTTCGCGGTCGGCGCCCATCAAGAACAACCCGATGCTCGGGAACGTCTTCTTGCGGGCCATGGAATCGTTCACCAGCACGCGGCCCGTGACTGAAAGGGAATCGATGTGGTCGCCCGTCGAGAACACCACGTGGAACGGCTTGGCGAGCGCGTTGCCGTGCAGGTCCTTGATGCCGCCCGCAAAAGTCACCGTATAGGTCGTTCCCGTATCCAGGAGCGCCCTCGAGTAAAGTTCCAGCGTATGGCCGCTCACCTTGAACTTCATCTTCCCGTCTATCGGAGGCGAAATGGAAACCGCGCCGCGCGGGACGGAGCCGTTAATCCACTCGTCGAATTCCAGCTTCACATAAAGTTCTTCGGGATGGTTCGTCGTCTTCGGGGCCGGATAGACAGCCGCAATGCGCGGCGGGAGCTTGTCTTCGGGCCCTCCGCTCGGAGCCACCTGCGTCGCGCAGGCGATAAACCCGATGCTGGCAAGCAGCGGGAAAACAGCAAGAGCAAGTGTAGAGCGGCGGAACTTCATCAGTCAATCAGCGGAATAATCTTGCCTATGCGGGACCAGCGGATCCTGAAGGGGATGCGCCACCAGGTAAGGGGATTGCCCAGGCTGAATGCCTGGTCGTCGTTCTCGAAGGAGAAGTAAATCACGAACGCCTTGGCGCGGATGTTCCTCAGGTTCACGAAACCCCAGTAGCGGCTGTCCGCAGAATTGTCGCGGTTGTCTCCCATCATGAAGAACAGCGGAGTCTTCACGACGTAGTTTTCAATCGGCTTGCCGTCCACGAGCAGGCGACGGCGAATTTCGAAATGGTGACCGGCCGGCGCAGCGCTATCCGGAGCGGTTTCCACCGAGGCCACAGCGAGGGAATCGGCGGAACTGTCGGCAACAGCAGAATCGGCGGAAGCGGCAGGCGCATTGAGCATAGCGACATTTCCTTCGAGGTCGCCCAGCACGGAGCCTTCGAAGCTCACGTAGCTCACCTGGCGCGAGAACCCGCCCTTCATGTGCGGATCGATAAGCGGCAGGAATCCGATTCTCGAAAGTTCGCGGAAGTAGGAGAAGTTCATCGGGGCGCCCACGGTATCACCCTGCGTGAGCCTCTGCTGCAACACGATACGGTTCCTCGTGAACATGGCATTCAGCAGCATGCCGCGGTCGCTTTCCACGGGAACCCTGAAGTTTTCAAATTCGTAGTTGTTGTCCTCGACACCGTCCTTCAGGAGGGTGATATCCAGTTCCACGCGGCTGTCCGGATTTTCCTGCTGGATGATGGAGCGCACCCACCAAAGGCGTTCGAGCGACTGCGATGCAATGTCAAGCGTGTCACCCACGCTCGGTATCACGAACTCTTCGCGCTCGTCTCTCGGAGAAGACTTCGTACGGAACGACGCCGTCCACTTGCCGCGCCCGGGAAGCGAATCCTGGCGCACGCCATTGATAAAGAGTTTGCCCTTGTGGACCGCAAGCGTATCGCCGCTCACGCCGACGCAGCGCTTGATGTAGTCCTTCGGGCCGTCCGCATAGTGAACCAAGTGCGGTTGGCCTTCTTCGGGTTCGTGGTCCCAGTAGTAGTTCCCGAACATCAGCGCATTGAACAAGTGCGTGTAACGCGCGGGATTGTTGTCGGGATACTCAGGCTCCCCCGGGTAACGGAATATCACCACGTCGCCGGGCTTGGGCTGGGTATAGCCGGGGAAATGTTGGTTCGAAAACGGAATCGGGGAGCCGTAGGTAAACTTGAGCCCCAGCAGAAAGTCGCCGGTATGGAGCGAGTCTTCCATGGATCCGCTCGGGATCTGGAAGGCCTGTATCACATACTGTATGACGACAAGTGCAAGTATAATGGGAACGATGATTTCCCGCGAAAGCGCCTTGAGAAATTTCACAATCGAGAACTTTTTCGGTGTCTGATCCATATGATTCCAGAATTATAGATTGCGAACGGTCTTCACGAAGTTGCGGCTCACAAGAATCTGCGTATGGTCCTTGTCGCGCAAAATGACATTCAGCCTGCTCGAGTCCGTCTTGCGGATTTCGGCGATGTAGTCGATGGCTACAAGATGAGCGCGGTGCACACGCACGAACTGGCGCGGGTCGAGTTTCTTCTCGAGATCCACGAGCGGCGTGTCGATGACGTATTGGTTCGTGGGCGTATAGATGGTGGTGTACTTTTCCTCGCTGTGGAAGCGGATGATTTCGTCCACGCTCACGAGCAAGATGCGGTCGCCAATCTTGACCTGGACGCGCTGCAGGTACTGGTCGCCCATCGCCATAAGGGAACGGAACTTTTCCCACGAGAAATCCGCAGGCATCTGGTTCGTCGCCTCGATATCGGGCAAGCGCTTGCGCAGTTTTTCCATCGTGCTCTCGAGGCGCTCGGGGTCCACCGGCTTCAGCAGGTAATCCACCGTATTTTCCTCATAGGCGCGGAGCGCAAAATTCTCATAAGCCGTCGTGAACACGATGAGCGGCATAATGTCTTCGTCCACGTTCTTCAGGACCTCGAAGGCGTCCATGTCGGGCATCTGGATGTCCAGGAACACAACATCGGGGGCAAGTTCGTTTATCTTGGAGATGGCTTGGCTACCCGATGACGCCTCGTCGATAATATCGAGATCGTCAGGATACTTTTCCAAAAGCGAGCGGATGCGCATGCGCGCGAGCGGCTCGTCATCGATAATCAGAGTTCTTGCCTTCATCAGGGTTTCTCTCCTTCAACTTTCGGTTTGTTGATAATCCTTATCAGGTCCGCCGGCATGCCGTCCTTGTCCCTATAGACGTCGCCAGTCCCCGTCAACAGGGAAAGCGCGCCGGATTTCCCGACCTGAAAATTCCACTTTGTACCATTGTCCAGCGCAACAACCACCTTGTCTTCCATCCCGGAGAACCGGCCTTTCAAGGAATCGACCTTGGCCGTATCCACAATCACGGTTTCCACGACAGAGACGGTGCTATCTTCGGCTATTTCCATGCGCACCATACGCGCCTTGCAGTTATCGCACGGAAGGCGCCCGACATAGAGGCCGGCAATGCCCTTGGGGAGTTCGACCTTCGGCAAATCCGGAAGCGGCGCGGACTTTTCTTCTTGCGAACAAGCATTAAGCATCACGCACGAAAATAGGCCTGCAAGAAGACCTGTACAAAACAAATTCTTCATATAAGGAATAATCTAAAAAATTTCGTGCAGAGACATCAGCGTTTCTGCAACAATGCATGCGTTACAACGTATCTAAAAGCCCTTGGAGTAAACGACGCGGAACCCGAGGGCATGCGATGCGTAAAGAGGATCCTTCTTTTCGCGCATATCGGGTGCACATTCCTTAACAGGGTCGTTCCAGCCGCCGCCACGCACCACGCGGGCAGAGCCCTGCAACACGCCCGTATAGTTTTCAGATTCCTTTGTCGGGAACGCACCATACCAGTCATTCACCCATTCGGCGACGTTACCCGCCATGTCGTAGAGAGAATAACTGTTAGGCGTACGCTCCGCCACTTCTGCAGGGCCTTTACTTTGTCCGTAATAAGCGTAAGTAGACGCGACTTCAGTCCCCCAGTAATACGTCGACGTTGTTCCGCCATGAGCCGCGACTTCCCATTCCAACTCGGTCGGAAGACGCACGCTCTTGACGCTGTAATCGATATAGAGATCTTCGAGGTAGCTCTTTTCGCCCACAGACCTGTAGACATAGGCCGTGTCGAGCCCCATCTGTTTGGAAAGCACGTTGCAGAACAGAGCCGCCTGGAACCAGTTCACATTCTCCACAGGATAGTTTTCGCCCTTGTTGTTCTGGGCCGGCATGCTACCCATCAATTTCGAGTACAGGTACTGCGTCACTTCGGTCGTCACCATTCTGAACCCGTTCACGGAATACGATGTGCCGCCCTTGGTGAGCACCATCGCGGGGATATCGACCCATTCCATTCTGGAAACAGCCTCATCGATGACGGAATCCCCGCCCATTCCCTTCGACGAAGACGATACCGTAACGTTGCCGCCAGAACTGCGGGATCCGAAATCGACACTTTCATTGAGTTCGACGGGTTCACCGCCTACTGTACAGGCCGAGAAAGCCAGCAGGAAGGCATACAAGGCGCCCGAGATGATTAGTTTACATATAACCTTATTCATATCTAAAACTCCTTGTTTCGGGCCGGAAACCTCTCACCGCAGCATCATTTCCGTATTCCCAATTTCAAACCTGCCGAAGCGCCGGCCGCTATTTAATCACGCCGACGCGGTAAAGCTTCTGCTTGGTCTTTCCGCTCTCGAACTTCACCTTGAGTTTCACCGTATATACAGCGGACCCGAGGTTCTTCAGGTCGAGATGTTCAAACTGGTTGCGCCCCTGCGCAGGATCATCCATCTTGGTCTTGAACACGCAAAGGCCCGTAATGTCGTAGAACTCGAGGGTAGCGTTCTTCGCACGAGCGCCGATTTCGAAACGCGCCTTCGCGTTGCCGCCGCGCACCGGGTTCGGGAACACGAAGAATTCACCGATTTCGTCCTTCGCGGATTCCTTCTCCACGCTGCCGAGCTTGCTGGCATCGAAATATCCGGTACGTTCGTTACCGCCAGCAGGGAGCGTCCACGCCGCCGAAGACTCAGCAGCCTTCCCGTTCGCCTTGCGCAGGCGGAACGCGGACAGAGAATTGCGATGCAGGGCGTAGAGTTCCGGACCCGCAGACTTCTTGTCGGCCACCGCGTTCGCGACGAAAATGCTCATCGGGAAAACCGTACCGAGGGAATCCTGGTATTCGAAGCTGCCCGCCGCAAGCGGGAACTGGTCAGCCACCTGCTGGCCCTTGCCCGTATACGCATACACGAGACCGTCACTGCTCGGCACGAGTATTTCGGGAGTATCGTCACCCGTCACGTCAACGAGAAGCGGGTCGCTCATGAATCCCGTAACAGGCGTACCGCGGGAAATCTTCACCGGGAAGCCAGCAACAGGCAAGCCCGAACGGTCAATCGCATATACCAGATTGTCTCCCAGGAATACCGCTTCGGGATAGCCGTCGCCGTTTATATCACCGATGGCGATGCCGGAGGTCTCTTCGCGGGTGCGAACGGAATCGACAACCACGTTGCCGCGCTTATAGCTCTTGCTCCACTTCGTCGCATCCGTAGAATACGACTGGTGAATATCGCGGACAGCCACCGCGGTCACGGTCCCGCGACTTCCCACGGCGACAACCTCGGGTTTTTCGTCGCGGTCGAGATCGGTACAGGCAAGGCGCCATGTTTCGCCCGAAAGGCCCTTCAACTGCCTATTCAATTCCTGAACATGGAGGTAGCCGTCCGCCGTCACGTAGGCAAAAATCGCTTCGCCGCTGCGAGCATCATTCCCGCAATAGGCCATGTCGACAACATTCTTCAATTCGGCATTCGCAGTCCTTGCCTTCGGCAGCTCGAACTTGGAAGCGTTCATGCGGGTGACGCCGTTCTTGTCGGCAAACAGCAAGTCGCCATCGTAGAACATCGGGCCCACCGTCGCAGATTCCACGTCCAGCTCCTGAACCGTCGGGATACCGCTCGAGAAACTCGTCTTCACGAGCTTGTTCCTGTGCAGACTGAACACGCTCTTGCCGTCGCTCGCCATACCCACCAGCGGGCCAAAACTCGAACCCACGCGGTACAACGGAATTTCCTTCTCCGCGCTGTCGCGAGTGAGCGACTTCCGCACAATCGCGGTATCCGCGGGGAACAGCGTATCGCCCAGAGCGCTGAAGGCCTGGAGCGTACCGTCTTCCGCACCGATTACGACAATCTTTTCGCCTTCGTTTTCGGGATCGTCAACAAAGACTGCGCCGCGCACCGCACTCGCGAGGCCCACATCGCGCGGGAACTCGCCGCCCTCGATGCTGCCGTCATCGACGCTGATGGTCACGCTCATCACAAGCGACGCATAGTTGATGACGCTGTCGCCCTGGAATGCGTTCGCGGTCTTTTCCTCGCGGGCCTTCTTCGGGACATCCACCGTAATCTTGATGCCGGTATAGCCGCCCTGCGTCGTCATCGTATTCGCATAACCCGAGGGGCCAATCTCCGTGACCGTCTTAAACTTCTGTCCGGACTTGTTGGGGAAGCGCTTGTGCGGCAACAGGTCGGTACCCGAGCCGTAATCGTACGTATCTTCGCCAAGAGCGTTCTTGAAGGACTTGCCTATGGAAAGGATTCCGTCGGCCTCAACCATCGCGATACCATACTGGTGGTCGCGAAGCGTATCGCCGCCCCAGAGATTGGCGATGCCGTAATTCAAAGTTTCACGCAGGTACCAGTCGTTCACGCGCCACACCACGATACCGCTCGCGGGGAGTCCCGCATCGTAGCTGCTCAACCCGACGATCAGGCCCTTCGCCTTCATCTTGTTCACCACGCACTTGCCCTTTTCGTTGCACGTGCTGTCCTCGAAAACCTTGCTCAGGCTGTCGACAGTAACGGTACGCCAGGTGGTGTCAGAATCTTCGCTCGCCGTACCCAAAATGACGCTGATTTTGCCGTCCTTGTCCCAGCTGCGCTGGCGGTTCTCGATCAGCAAGTACTCGCTCGCGCTGAGCGGCACCTTTACGATTTCGGTCCCGAGGCCGGTACCGGCGGCGGCGATATCCACCTTCACGGATTTACCCGCCACGGGGCGCACTTCCTTCACCTGCGACCAGCCCATGTAGGCGCGTTCCCAGGCGGCAGGCAGCGAGGGCATGAAACCGTTACCCGCATTGTAGCCCGCGAAATCCATCACGTCGTAGTACCCAAGGCGGCTGATGCCCTTCACCACGTCGTATGTGTTCGGCAGCCCGATTTCACGCGCGAGCTGGTTCACGAGAATGCCGTTCACGCCCCAGTTGAGACCGTCCTGCGACGCCGTCTCGCTCAAGACCATCACCGAACGAATCGTATCCTGCACGGCCTTCGGGACATAGATACCCGTCGTCGCCGTATCGCCCAGACTGTTGAATCCGGTTATAGCCTTCGCCGTCTTGGCCTTCGCGGAATCGGGCAGCAGGTACTGCCAGTCGTCACCGCTTATGTAAATATCCATGAAGTCGCCCGGGGTGTCGGCACCCTTCGTACCCATGCTGCCACCGTCCACGAGCCTGCTTGCGCCCGCATGGATAATCATGTAGGCACGCTTCACGTTCGGATTCTTCGAAAGCGGAATGCGGAACGGGGACTGGGCCGAGGTATCCTTGCTCGCCTCGGCAATGGCGTCGTAAATGAAAGTCAAGTAATCGCGGCTGCGCGATTCGTCGTACTCGGCGGTCTTCTCGCCCTTCTTCTTGCTCGTACGGTTGTAGTCGATAATCTGCTTGTCGAGCGTGTACACCGACGAACCCGTCGAGGGGTCGGGGAAAATGCGCGCGTCTATGACGAGGTTCCCGCCGCTCACCGCCTTGAAATAATTGTTCGCGAATTCAAAATGCTTCAGCCAGTACGGAGCCGTACCGCGGCGTTCCGGAGGGTCGAGGCTATAGGCTTCCTTGTCCTTCTTGTCGGTACCGAAAAGGCCCGTACCCGTAGTGAGCGAGTTGTCCGTCTTTTCTTCCTGGAACTGGACGCGGAGCGCAAACACCTGGAGTGTATCAACAGCGAAAGATCTCGGTGCAAAAGACAGCACGCACAAAAACAATGCAAATAATGTCGCATTAAACTTCATGATTACAATTTACAAAAAAAGCCGTTAAAAAATCACTCCCCGACGGGCTTGTAACTCCTGGGAACGGTAAGGCGCCAGGTGCCGGGGGTAAAGGACTTGTTGCGGTTCACTTTCTTCACGCGAATTTCGAGATACACCTCGCCGCCGCGCTCGAATACAATCCTGGAGGGCATTTCGACGCCCTCGAATTCCTTGAAGTCAAAGTAACGGATGGTTTCGGGCTTGCCGTCGCCGCCCGTACGAGAGAGCCACGCCACATGCGTGCCTTCTTTCGCGAAAGTGAACGAGCGTCCCGCCTTCTCGCGGGCATAAACGGTTCCTTCCACCCGCAAGGAATCCGCGGGCGGCTCGACCACCTCGTAGCCCTCGGGCAAAAGGATTCCCTTGAACAGCGCCGCCACCTGGTGGATATTCACCATCGGGATGGAGGGTTCACCGAAAAGCCCCACCATGTAGCCCGCACCCTTCATGTACATTTTTTCCGTCGGGAAGGTCATCTGCCAGCCTTCCTCCTGCCACAGGAGCGAAGCGACCCCTATCCCGAGCGGGCCCGTAATTTCCATGCGGTAGCGCTTGCCCGGCACGGAGAAAAGGACCGCGTCCATGTCCCGGTTCTTCCCGCTCCCGTCCATAAGCGTAAGCGACATCTTCGCGCGAAGGCTATCGAGAGGTGCAGCCGCAGGTTCATCGGAAGCAAGGGGAGCCGCAGGCTTCGTGCCCACGCAGGCGGTAAAGACGCACGACGCCAGGACCACCAGCATCAAAATGCACGCACGAATCCCCGAAGCCGAGCGCATAGCCTACTTCTTCCCTTTCAGGTACTTGAGCGCATCCGGGTCGCCCGGGCGTATCTTCAGCAGTTTCTTGTACGCCTTGATGGCTTCGGTCTTGTTCCCGAGCGCGGCATGAATCGCCGCCAGATGCTCAAGGTAGTCCTTGTCGCCATCGAACATCTTCGCGTCAATCTTCAACATGAGATCGAGCGCTTCCTGGTACTTGCCCAGCCTGTAAAGCCCCCACGCCTTCGAATCCCTGATGGCATCGGGCGCCTTGCCCGGCGCGAACGACGAGAGAGCCCTGTTCACAAGCGCAAGGCCCTTTTCCACGTCACCGGGTTTACGGTTCAGGTTCAAGAGCGTGTAGCCGTAGTAGTTGAACACCGAGGCGGAATCCAGTTCACCCAGCAGCGGGGACTTCACGATATACTCGAACATAGCGAAACTTTCGTCAATGCGGTTCAGGCGTTCCAGGTTCATCGCCATCTCGTAGCGCACCTGAATGTTCAGCGAATCCTCGGCGATCACGCTTTCCCAGAAGAGTTCCGCCTTCATGCGCAGCTCGCGGGCCTTCGCCATCTTGAGCGAATCCTTCGCAAAATGCTTCTCGACGTTTACCGCCTCGAGCAGGAGGACATCGGCATACGCGCGCTGGAAACTCTGATACTTCGCCGCAGCGCGCGCCTTGATGACCGCCATCTGGGCCGAATCCGCAATCGCCTCCATCGGACGCCAGCGGCTCCACACTTCAAGCATGGAATCCAGAAGCGCATAGGCCTTCTCGTACTTCTTCGCGGTCCCGAGCGCAATCGCGAGGAACACCTTGCCTTCGCCCGAAAGCAGGGAATCAGCACGTTGCGCATACATCACCGCAAGTTCGGGATTGTTCTTGCCGAAGGCCATCGCGGAAAGGTTCCTGCAGGCCTGCGCGCCATAAGTGCGGTCACGGGAGAGCTTCAGGTGCACGCCTTCCAGGTGCACCCAAGCGCTGTCGACTTCGCCTTCCATGTGCTCGAGGATTCCCAGGTGGTACTGGAGTTCCGGCACCCGCACGCCGTCGGTATAATATTTCTTCTTGAGGAACTTCAGCGTTTCCTCTTTCGGGGAATTCGCATAAGAAAGCAAAGCCAGTTCAATAATCACGGCATCGTCGTCGAGGGACGACGTGATGGTATCCGCAATCGCGCGCACTTCGGCGAAGCGCTTCTGCATCACCAGCACCTGCACCATCTTCGCAAGCTTATCCTTCTGGCCGGTAGCCTCGTGCGCACGCCCGAACAAATCGACCAGCGCGGAATCGCGCCTGAGTTCCGCGAGCAGGTTCACCTGACGGCCAAGCAGCGACTGGATGTAGTTCGTCTGCGGGAGCAACAGGTCGTAAATGCGCACCAGTTCCTTCTTGTCCTGCACGGCCTCGAGGAACAGGCTGTAGTCGTACATGAGTTTCATGTCCTGGTATTTCGAAGAATCCAGGGCGAGCACAAAATACTTGCGCGTAGAATCGGCGATACCCGCCTTCAAATAGAGGTGCGCCATCGTCTCGAACTGCGAGACGGTCTTTTTGCCCTTCAGGTTGTTCGCCACCTTCGCGATGGAGAACGCGACGGAATCAGCCCCGACAGCGAGCATCTTCTGCGCCACCTTGAACGAAAGGAAACGGCTGCGCGGGTCATAACGCCACGCGAGCATCCACATGGAATCGGCCTCGTGCTGGAGTCCGCGCATTTCCATGTCCATAGCCTGTATAAAAGCGGCATGAGCCGTATCGAGGTTGCCTTCGGCCACTCCCTGGTATTCAGAATTTCCGGCAAGTTCCGGAACTTCGGCCGGAGCTGCGTCTACGTTCTTCTTCGCAGGCGCAGAGCTGCACGCCACAATCGTGGCGCAAAGGGCAGCACAAAGCGCGGCAAACAACCTCATAAAAATCAATCCGCTACGATGAAGTCGATCTTGGTATCGGGCTTGAGGTAATCACCTTCCTTCGGCGCGGTCTCAAGCACCGTTCCCGACATTTCGCCATTCTCGCCCTTCACGCGCTTGATCTTGCCGACGCGGAATCCGAGCTGTTCGAGTTTCTGGTAGACGTTGTCTATCATCTCGCCCTCGAACGAAGGCAGCATGACCTTGCCCGTCGTGGCGCCGGCGGATATCACGACCTTGACCGTGTCACCCAGGCGAACCTTGTTGCCCGCCATCGGGTCCGTACGGATGACGACACCGCGCGGGATGCTCGCGTGAGCGCCCTTCACGATTTCGCCCTGCACGAGGCCGGCACGGGTAAGCGAGATTTCGGCCTGCTTCTGGCTCTTGCCGCGCAGGTCCGGAATTTCCACTTCGCGGATGCCGAGGCTCTTCGTGAGCTTCACGGTGCGCCCGAGCTTCGCGATGCGGCCGGCGGCAGGCATCTGCACGAGCACCATGCCCGCGGGCACCTGCGAATTGTAGCGGCCCTCTTCGAGCCATTCGTACTTGAATCCGGCAGAATCGAGTTTCGCCTGCGCCGCTTCTGCCGAGAGGCCTTCAAGCGCCGGGACTTCGCCCGTACTCGTGAAGGAGCCCGCAAAAATAGGCAGCACGATTTTATCTACGACAATTGCAAGAATTACAAGGCCGATTACCCAAACGATAATGGCCTTGACAATCACCGAGCTCTTAAGCCAGTGTAACAGTTTCTTGAGAAAGGATTTTACTTTGTCCATAATTACCGGAAAGTCGAAAAACTACCCCTTGGTAGCCTTTTCCTGCAGAGCGCCTTCGTCGAAGATGACGATGTCCTTGCCGGTCATGGCAATCGCGTTCGTCTTCACCAGCAAGGAGCAGATGCGGCTCACGGTCTCGCGGGTCGTACCCGACATGTCGGCCAGCTGCTGCTGGGTCGGGCGGTTGTGGATGACCGTCACCATGTTGCCGTTGTCGGTATGGATGCGCACGCCGCGTTCTTCCATGAGGTTCAAAAGCGTGCCCGCCACGCGCCCGCTCACGGACATCGTGGACAAGGACCCGATCTGGCGGTTCGCCTTGCGCAGGCGCTTGCTGAGTTCGCTCAGGAGACCCATCGCAATCTCGGGGGACTGGCGGATGAGCTTGAGGAAGGACTCGCGGTGGATGATGAGCATCTGCGCATCGGTCACGGTACGCACCGAGGCAGACCTCGGCTCGCCGTCGATGAGCGACATCTCACCGAAGAAGTCGCCACGTTCCAAGAAACTGAGAATCGTCTCGCGGCCGTCGACGCCGGTCATGTAGACCTGCACCGAGCCCGAAGCGATAAGGTACAGGGCCTGTACCGAATCGTCACCCTCGAGCACGACAGTCTCGTCGCGGTTGAAGTTCTGAGACACCACCAGATCGGCGAGCATCCCAATTTGCTCTTCGGTCAGTTCCGAGAAGAGCTCGACTCCTTTCAGCAGTCCAAGAATAGTGGCGTCCACCATATCCTTCCTCCTTTTTTAAAGTCCCAGCCCCTTAGCGAGGCCTTCATCTATGACGATGCTCTGGTCTCGCTTGGCTCCAATAGAAATCATACCAATTTTTACGTCGAGAAGTTCAGCCATGCGCTGCAAATATTTCTTTGCATTCTCCGGGAGCTCGTCGTAAGTGCGGCACTTGGTCGTGTCCTGCTTCCAGCCGGGGAGTTCCTCGTACACCGGAGTGCAGCGGCCAACCTTCGACAGCTGGTTCGGGATAAACTCGAGCTTTTCGCCGTCGCATTCGTAATGCGTGCAGATCTTCACCGTATCGAAGGTATCGAGCACGTCGAGCTTGGTGATGGCGAGGTGCGTAAGGCCGTTCACGACGGCTGCCTTGCGGACAACCGGAGCGTCGAACCAACCGCAGCGGCGGTTGCGGCCCGTGGTGGCACCGTATTCGTTACCGATCTTGCGGAGCGTGTCGCCCGTTTCGTCCAAAAGTTCCGTCGGGAAGGGGCCGTTGCCCACGCGGGTCGTGTAAGCCTTAACCACGCCCCAGACTTCGTCCAGGGCCGTAGGTCCGACGCCGGCGCCGCAGCTTGCGTAGCCCGCGACCGTGTTGCTGGAGGTCACGAACGGGTAAGTACCCTGGTCCACGTCGAGGATGGTGCCCTGGGCGCCTTCGAACACGAGGCGCTTGCCGGCCTTCACGGCCTTGTAGAGCATCTCGCTCACGTCGGTGACGAACGGCTTGATCTTCTGGCCGAGTTCGAGGTAGTCCTTGATGACCACTTCGGGGTCAATCGCCGGAACGTCGTACATGACGGTAAAT